>ONYG01000167.1 GCA_900321995.1 uncultured Methanobrevibacter sp.
AAAAAAAAGAAAAATAAAAAAAATAAAAACTGAGAAGAATTCAATTAGAAACTGATTTCTTCACCAGTACTTGTATCATAATAATGTCCACCATTGTCTACAATACTACTTGATCCAGAGTCTGAACTGGAACCACCAGAACTAGAGCCACCAGAACTTGAACTGCTTGAGCTAGAACTAGAACTTGAACTGCTTGAACTAGAACTATAACTATTTGAGCCAGAACTGTATGAATTATAATTTGAACTGGACCTATAAGTTTGGCTAGACTGACTATCAGCAGTATTTGAACTAGAATCTGAAGAATCACCTGAAAAAAGATCTGATGCATTATCATCTGAAATATTTCCAGAAGGGCCTGCAATTGTAATATTATCCCAAGACAATGTATTATTATCACTATCACCTGAAACAATAGCAAATACTGAATAGGATCCTCCTATAACAATAAATGCAAATAACAGTATAACCATAAACATTTTTTTAGTTTCCAAAAGAAAACCTCCTTATACTACTATAAGAGTCACATAAAAACCAATTATCATGATTATGCTATTTACCAACAGTCTTATCATAATAATGGCCAATTTATTCTACAATATTCTGTCCAGTGTATTGTTTTACTCTTTTCTAATTTTTGCAGAAAGCAGCAAAATCTAATTGGACTAATCCAATTAAGATTCTCTATGAAACTGCATTACTAGAACCTGTATTTTGAATATCACTAGAAGCAGAATCTAGAGAACTGGAATCATTAGCCAATAATGTTTCATTAGTAATCATAGTTTGATTATTTGTGATGTCCTCATTCACATCTGTTCCGAAATCACTTGAGTTTAAAACAAATAATGCAGCAAAAACGGCTAAAGCAATAGCAATTAAAATTAAAAGAATAATTATAATTTTATTTCCAGTATCCATAAAATAACACCAGGTCATTTTAAATACTAATCTTAACCGCTAACTTCAGGGGTAACTCCACCATCAGAAGAGCCTCCTCCATCAGAAGAACCACCATCAGAAGAACCACCATCAGAAGAACCACCATCAGTAGAACCTCCGCCACTAGAAGAGCCTCCACCATTATATGAAGAGCCTCCACCATTATATGAAGAGCCTCCGCCATTATATGAAGAGCTTCCGCTTGAGCCACTATAACTGTTATAATTTGTAGAACCACTATAACTAGAGCTTGAACTGTCTATAGAACTTGATCCATAAGCTCCAGTACTATCCACATTATCTACAACATTAGTTGTATTATTAGTTATATTTGTAATATTAGTTTGATTGGTTGTAATATTATCTTCAACTGGGCTTGATCCGATATCTGGACCGAAAGTATATAAAAATGCACAGAAAATCCCAGCCATAGCAATTAAAATTAATAAAATTACAATAATAATATTTTCTGTTTCCATATAAACTTATCTCCTAAAGCATTAAATTCATTATTCACTAAATTAACAAAAAATTAATTTAGCATTAACAAAACTAATTGCTTTAATAATTTAATATCAAATTTGCAAATATTATTTATATAAAATTTTAATATATAAAATTTTAGTATATAAATATATATTAATATATAATATAACTTTTATCAATATAAATATTTTTATAAAAAATTCTTAAAAAGGACCTAAAAAGAGAATAAAATAAAACATAACTAAAAAATTAGAAAATCAAATAAAAAGAATAAGATAAGAATTCAATTATGAAAAAATAATGAAATTCACTAAAAAAATAAAAAAAAAATAAAAAAAAGAAATTATCTAATAAAATTAGTTGCTATTTTTTCTTCAAGCTCCGGCAAGTCATTATTTTCAATTGACTTAAGCATCCAAGCCATATTCTTTGCTAAAATTCTCATGACTTGAAGGCCTTCCAAATCTTGTTTAACTTCCTCAGGAGTGTTTCCATGAACACTGTTCCAATACTGGGAAGATACTATAGGCATGTTTGAAATGGTGAAATATTTATTTAACCTATCAAAACTAGCGCTTGCCCCACCTCTACGGCAGCTTACAACAGCTGCAGCAGGTTTAAATACAAAATTACGGTTTCCAGCATAGAAAACCCTATCAAGAATAGCGCATAATGCACCATTAGGTCCAGAATAGTATACTGGAGATCCTACAATAAGGCCATCTGCTTCTATGATTTTTTCAATAATCTCATTTGCACAATCATCATCAAATGCACATTTGCTATTTCCATGTCCACATTTCATACAAGCAATGCATCCTCTTACAGGCTTATTTCCAATCCAAAAGATTTCACTATCGATTCCTTCTTTTTCAAACTGATTTTTAATCTCAGTTAAAGCAGTAAATGTACATCCTTCCTTATGAGGGCTTCCGTTAATTAATAATACTTTCATTTAATATCTCCAAAACGTTATCAATATAATTTTAGCAATTTATTAGTTTTATACTTTTAGGACAATTAAAAAAAACTAAGATAAAAAGAGCAAAACCAATGAAAAAAAGTAATATTAATGAAAAAAAGTAAATCAATATAAAAAAAGTAAAATTAATTTAAAAAAAGTAAAAAAAAATAAAGTGAAAAGTAAAACAAAAAGTGATTATTCCTTTAAGTATTCAACTACTTTTTCACCTGCGAATAAACATACTTCCACACATGGAGATTTGTCATCACCATCTTTAGATATGTATCCACAAGTTACAGAGCCATATTCCTCTTTAAATTCATTGAATAATTTCTTAGATGCCTTAATAATTTGGCTTTCATCTTCGCCTAAAAGCCCTAAAGCAATAACTGCCCCAGTTACTGCACCGCAAGTACCTTCAGAGAAAGTTCCTCCGATTCCACCTGAGAAACCCTTTGCTAAAAGGGATAATTCCTCAGTAGGCAAACCTGCAGCATCACAAATACCCATAAGAGTTGCTTGTGAACAGCTTTTAGTTTCCCTGTATTCTTCTATCTTTTTTACAACTTCATTTGAGTCTAAATCCATAATAATCCCTCAATAAATTAATTAATAAAACAATGTTATTTTTTTATATAATCATTTACATTAATAAATTTTTAGAAAAAGTGAAGAAAAAAACAATGAAAAGAAAATTAAAATAAAAAATAAAAAATACTCAAAAGAAAAAAAAACAATTATTAAAAAACATTAAAAAAAGAATTAAAAAATTAAAAAAAGAATTAAAAAATTAAAAAAAAGAGTATAATTAAACTACTTTTCTTATTAAAACAGAAGTATTATTTGTTTTCCCTTTAGGAAGCAACATAACCTCCTTATGGAATCCTCTTGTATCCTTTTCAGTTACAGGAGAGTATAAAATTGCTCTCATACCAGAATAAGTCCTATATAAAACAGGAGTTTTCTCATCTACAATTTCCCAAACATTTGCAAATACCCTATCTTTAGGTTCTGCAAATGCAGCAATCATTAGAATATCATAATCCAATTCAGCAATTGTCTTTTCATTTCCTGTGACGATTTCAATGTTTTTATCAAGGCCTAATTTCTTTAAGACCTTTCTGGATAATTCTGCAACATCTCCATCTTGTTCTATGCCAATACAATTACATCCAGTAACCATATTAAACATTATAAGGGTCAATGGCAAAGGGCCGCTGCCTAAAAAAAGAAATGTCTTCTTCTCATTGAATTTAGCCAATTGCATTTCATTTTCAATAAGGCCAATATAGCGATCATAAAAATGGAAAGAATCTAAAACTTCTTTAGGATTATCAGATTCCAATATTTTTAATGCATTCTCCTTTTCTAACCTTGCACCAATATAAACATAAAATTTTCTGATTAACTGCAAAGCATTATTCATCTTCTCATCATCAAGAATATGTTTTGCAGAATCAAAATCTATTTCCTTATCATGAGCAATTACTTCAATCTCATCTAAAACTTTTGTAATTTCATCAATGTCAGTATCATCTAAAGCTGATATTCCTTTACTATCCAAATCACCATAGCTTGAAAGCTTATCTGCAATTTCTTCAATTTTTCCCCAATATTTATAACAACTCATAGTATCACATTAAAACAAATAACAGTGAAATAAATAATAAATAATAAATAATCAAAAAGATTTTTTATCATAATTTATTCATATAAATTTTCAAAAATTAGATAATTGTTTAATCATATGTACAGTTTGAAGATCATTATTTGTATCCCATGTAACCTTAAAACCCTGCTTTTTCCAAAAATTAAATCCTGCTTCAAGATTTTTATGAGTGTGCAAATAAATTTCCTTAAAATTATTTTCACAACAAAATTCCTCAACTTTTTTGTATAATAAAGAAGCCAAACCGCATCTTCTATATGATTTATCAACAAATAATCTCCAAATGCTAGCTGTAGAATCCTTATCATAGATATTTTTAAATTCCTTGAAATCCTTATCATAAGGCCTTACTGCTATAGTCGCTATTATTTTATTGTTTTTAAGATTTTCAATAAAATAAAGATTATTTTTGCTGGAATCGATATAATATTCATTTAAATTAATAATGTCCTTATGATAGGATGGAATATAACCATAGCCATATTCACTTCTTATTTGTGAAAATAAAAAATTTCTAAGTTTTATTTTAGTTTCACAATCATCTGATAATTCAATAATTGAAAAATCCATATTATCACTTAATAAATTTTAATTGGAAAAATCTTAAAAAATAAAAGATTAAAAAAATAAAAAATAAAAAGATTAAAATGACTAAAAAATGAAAAGGACATGACCTATTCTCAAGAGAAAGTGATGAATCTGACTTCCTCTTGAGAAAAAGAATTAAACGTGATTAATATCATCAAGATATATTACATCATCACAAATAATATCCATCAAATTCCTATCATGGCTAACAACCAATAAGCCCATATTTCTCTCCTTAACTATTTTTAAGACAGACTCAAATATTTGAACTTGTGTAATTGCATCTAACATGGTTGTCATTTCATCAGCTATTAAAAACTTAGTTTTTGGATTTAAAGCCCTTAAAACTGAAAACCTTTGCAATTCCCCACCAGAAAGTTCAGCAGGCCATCTGTTAAGCCAGGACTTTTGAATGCCAAAGTCCTCTAGCAAATCATCAGGAACATCCCATGATTCTCCTAAAACCTCATGCATTTTCCATTTAGGATTCATTACCTTTTCAGGGTGTTGATAAATCAATTGAACTGGATTGAAGCCTTTAGGAATCTCATTGCCATCTAATCTCACTTCACCTTCATATTTATTAATATGTCCTGCAAGAATTTTACATAAACTTGATTTGCCGCTTCCACTATCTCCAAACAAACCTAAAATCTTTTTATTGTCAATACTTATATTAACATCCTTTAAGATTCGGCGAGAACTTGAGCTATATCTGAAGGAGATATTTTTAGCAGTTAATTCCATAAATATCCCTCACCTATTTTAAATAAATAAGAATTAAACATAAAATCACCTTTCATATTTAAAGCATCTGACTTTCTTATTTTCGTCAATACTGATTAAATTAGGCCTAATCTTATCACAATTTTCTAATCTATGGTCACAGCGATCATAATATGGACAGCCTGAAGGAATTTCACCATGCAAAGGTTGATGCCCCAATGTTAGGTTAAATCCATTTTCAGGCAATGCATTATATAGGGATTTGGTATATGGATGAAGCAGATTCTCACCTTCACCGCTAAAGTCATCTACATTGGCAACTTCAATCACATAACCAGAGTAAAAAATTGCTATCCTATTTGCAACCTTTAGCGCAGCATCAATATCGTGTGTAATAAGCAAAACACCTACATTATCTTCAGCCATCTGCCTTAAATGGTTTAAAGTCTCTTCCACTGATTTTTCATCTAAACCAGGAGTAGGCTCATCTGCAATGACAAGCTTTGGATTTGAAAGCAAAGCAGTTGATACAAGAACTCTTCTTGCCATACCTCCAGATAACTGGAATGGATACATGTCATCCACTTCTTCAGATAAGCCATACTTTTCAAAAATTGCTCTTTGTTTGGCTCTTTTCTCCTTTTCTTCAGCTTCGTCTTTACATTCACCAATTACTTGGTCTGAAACTTTCATTAAAGGGTCTAAGAAGTTTACAGATTGTGGAATTAATGCAATCTCATCTCCACGCAACTTTTCCTTCAATTCAGAATTTAAGACTTCTCCTTTGTACATCATAGTGCCTGAAAGATTAGCATTATGTGGCAAAATACCTAAAATTGCATGCGCCAATAAACTTTTTCCAGACCCGCTTGAACCTAAGACTGCTACAATTTCCCCTTCTTTAATATCTAAAGTCAAATCAGTGATTACTTTTAGCTCCCTCTGATTTAAACCCTTGACATATTGAGTAAATGAAATAGAAATATTTGAAACATTAATTAAATCATTCATATTATCACCTAATAATTTCTTAATTACTAAAATACCTAATAATTCCTCTTAATTACTAAATAACCTAATAATTTTCTTAATTACTAAATCACCTAATCATTTGCACTAGCAGGGTCTAGCATCTTCTTAATGTTTTCTCCTGCAATATCAAAGAGCAATACAAGAATTAATAAGGATAAACCCGGGAATAATGCTAACCACCAATTACCTGTCGCCAGATATTTCATGGATTCAGATAAAATGATACCAATTGCTGGCTCATGTGGAGATAAACCGAAACCTAAAAATGTTACACTGGCTTCGTGCATGATTGCATGAGGGAAAATCAATATGGTTCCTACAATCACTTGACTAAAGACTAATGGCAATATCTGCTTTCTTGCAATCCAAAATTTAGACTTTCCTAATTCTTCAGAAATTGTAACAAATTCTGATGTTTTAATACGTTTGATTTCTGCCCTAAGCACTCTTGCAAGAGATGTCCAGTGAGTGAATGCCACACCAACCAATACTCCAAATGCGCCTCCGCCTAAAGCAATGGAAATTAGGACAATAAGCAAAAGATGTGGAATGGATAAGAATACATCTATTAACCATGAAACAAAACTATCCAAATACTTATTGAAACTAGATAAGAATGCTAATGCAACAGCAATGATGCTGCTTAAAACAGAAGCAAAGAATCCTATTTGAACACTTAATCCTAAACCCTTTAGAGTACGGGTAAACATATCTCTGCCCATCCAATCAGTTCCAAATAAATGCTCTAAAGAAGGAGGCTTATTCATAACGCTCCAGTCGGTAGTTATGCTTGAAGGATCTATGAAAAAACTAATGATAACCACTAAAACCAATATGAATACAGATAATCCAATTGCAAGCAGTGTTTTAGTCCTTAGATTCATACTGCCTAAAATATCAAATTTATTTGTCTTATTAACAGATTTATCCACTTTCCTCACCTTCCCTAATTCTTGGATCTACAAAGTTATAGAGAACATCTGCAATCAAGTTACCTACATATACGAATATTGCACTGAAAATCACAATTCCCAAGAGCAAAGGAACGTCACTCCTTAGGCCTGCAGAAACTGCTGCCTGACCAATGCCGGGATACATGAATACCTGTTCAACAAGAACGGTTCCTCCAAACAATTCACTGAAACTTAAGAATTGCAAGGTAATTGCAGGCAAGAGAATATTTCTTATACCATGTCTTTTTATTAAAGTCCAACCAGATTCTCCCCTTGCTTGGGCAAATAAGAAATAATCTGTTGACATTACTTCTATAAGCTTATCACGAGTATACAATGCAATTGAAGCAACACCTAAAATGCTTAAGGTAAATGCAGGCAAAATCAAATGCCTTAACCAATCCCAAAACGATACCGTATTGCTTAATGCACCAATCGGAACCCCTCCACTTACAGGGAACCATCCTAACCATATGCTGAATATCATTACAACAAGCAATGCAATCCAGAAAGTAGGTGCTGACTGTAAAATATAACAGTATACCTTAACTGCCTTATCAACCCAAGTGTCTCTTTTAAATCCAGCAAGAACACCTAAAATAAATCCTAAAACTCCAGAAATCACCCAAGAGCTTAACATTAATATAAGGGACGCTGTAAACTTTTCAGAAATTACCTGTAAAACAGGAGTCCTATATATTAAAGAAGTTCCAAAGTCACCAGTAAGTATATTTCCTAACCAATTCATTAATTTAACAGTTATCGGCTGATTTACACCCCAATAAGCCTCTAATTTAGCAATCTTTTCAGGACCGACAACCATATTGGAAATATAAGCGTTTACTGGATTAATAGGAGACATATCGATTAATATAAAACTTAATAAAATCACAACTACTAATAAAATAGCAAAACGAACGATTTTATAACCTAAAAACTTAGCTATTTTCTTTTTATCTATCAAAAAGAAACCTCCTACATTAAAATAATTACAATTTAATGAAATATTAAAATCTTATAAGAGCATAATCAATTAAATCCAATTCAATAATTAATAATCAAATTAAAGCAGCATCTAATAATACTAAAAAGCCACATCTAACATTACAACAATACACAAAACTAAAAACATTATGCGCTTATAAATTTAATACATTTATGATAAGTAAAAATACAATTTAATCCAATTTGATAAGTAAAAAAACTAAAAAATAATTATAATCATCAAATAGTTTTAAATAATTTTAAATAATTTTTTTAAAAATTAAAAATTAACCAACAAAACACAAACAAATTAATAAAAATTAAAAATTAACCACCAAAACATAAGCAAATTAATAAAAATTAAAAACTAATCTAAAAGGGAAATCAAATTAATAAAAATTAAAATTTCTTAAAAGAGTATTAATTTAATAAAAATTAGAAATTAAAAAAAAGTAGAAAAAGTTAATTCTAAACTTTTCTACTTAATTACTTTATTCCTATGCAGTGGAATTGGTCATAGTCCAATCATATATGTTACTGAATAAGTCTCCTCCGTGAGGTTGTAAGAGAGCAGTGTCATTGGAAATGTCTACTCTTTCATTTACAAAGTAACCATATTTAATTTCACCTAACCATAACCAGTTTGCATCACCTTTAGGAGATGTACCTGTGGTACCATCCCAGACTACTGCAGACCAATCTTTGTAGGAATCTTCACGAGATTCAGAGAATGCTGCATCCATATGAGAATCAACAGCACTGTTGTTTACTCTTGCAGGGTTGAAGTCAGATGAACTGTAGTATTCACCATACATATCAGAAGGATCAGTAGAACCGTATCCCCAAAGAACTCCTTGAGAGTATTGGTTTGGATAAATTTCATCCCATTCAGCACCAACAGCTTCAACATCAATACCAAATTGTTTTGCTTGTTCAGATACTCCTACAGCTAAAGCTTGTCTTTCAGGTGCAGATGCAGAGTAATAGATTTTGAAGGAAGCTTTTGTTCCATTCTTTTCTCTTATTCCATCTCCATCTGAGTCAACCCAACCAGCTTCCTCTAAGGTTTTGTTAGCGTAAGCGACATCACCATCTTCAATTGCAGCTTCAGGGTTAGCCCAAGGTAATTGATGAGCAATACCATCGTAAGAAGGAACACCTAAACCATTTAATGCACCTTCAGCTAAAGCGGTTCTGTTAATACCATAGTTTAATGCTTTTCTAACTGCAATATCGGAAGTTACATTGTTACCAATAGTGTAGTTATCTTCTTCAGACACTTCACCAGTGTCAGGTACACTAGGCAATGAAACACCACGAACGTCAATGGTGTCTTGTAAGTACATTGTGTAACCGTCAATGGTTTCTTTACCATATTCAAGAGGTACAGCTACAATATCCGCTTCTCCGTTTTTAGCTAAGTTAAATGCTGCTTCATTTTGAGCAAAAAGAATTGTTATTTTTTCGATTTCTGGCATTTTTCCATAGTAATCAGGGTTTTTCTCCAAGATTACTTGTTGACCTTTATCCCATTGTACGAATTTGTATGGTCCAGAACCTATAGGGTTTTCACCATAGGTTTCATTATTATAGGAATCAGAAGGAACAATACCAATGTAAGCCATTTTATCTAAGAAAGTAGAATCAGATTTGTTTAAATTAAATTTGACAGTATTATCATCAGTAGCTTCAGCTTTATCTAAAGCAGATAAGTCTAAACTTGCACCAGATTCTTTTGCTGCATTAAATGTGAATGCTACATCTTCAGCAGTTAAGTCAGAACCATCAGTAAACTTAACGTCATCTCGGATTTTTACTGTATAAGTTTTATAATCATCACTAATGTCATAGTCTGTTGCCAAATCATTAGAGTAAGTACCATTAGTATTCATTTTTAATAATGTACTTTGAATCAATGGTTCAGCATAATAGTTCCAACCTGCAATAGGATCAAAACCAGCTTCTGGTTCTCCTCCATGGCTATAAGCCGCAACTACGATTTCTCCAGGACCTCTTTCAGTAGTGGTTCCCCCCATTAGGAGAGCGCCACCAATAATTATAACAATAAGTGCAACAACTGCACCAATAATAATCTTTTTATTCATATTTAAACTCCTTAAGTTACAAAAAATAAAATATTAAATTAACAATTTTAAAATAAAAATATCAATCATATCCAACAACTCATGAAAGTAATACTAATTTTAAAATTATTATTAAATTAATACTTTACATATAATTATTATTATTTTGAATATAAAAAGATTTCGAAAAAAAGTAATACCTAAGGACTTATTTTTGGATAAAAAGTAATAATTATTACTTAATAGATTTAAATTAAAGTTAAAGTAATACTAAGAAAAATTAAAGAGTAATACTATTGACTAATGAGAAATAAGCAATTTAACTAGGTTTAATTCCAACTATCAAATTATATTATTTATTGAAAAATAATGGAAAAAAATAAAAAAAAGAAAACAATACAAAAACAGAAAAAATAGCAATAAAAATAGAAAATAATAAAAAATGAAAACAATAAAAAAAGAAAAGAAAACAATGAAAAAAAAAATAGAAAAGAAAATAGCTAAAAAGCTATTTAAATTATTTTAATTAAAAATACTAAATTTATTCAATACCAAAGGATTTTTTAAGTAACTCAGCGTTTACATAACCTTCTTTGTATAATTTACCAGTAGTTAAATCGTTGATTACAACTTCAGCTGGTGCAAACATTCCTTTGTCGATTTGGTAGAAGTCAAATCCAGCATCTTTGAATACATCGAAGAATGGTTTACCATATCCATCAGCTGCAGAGGATGGTAATTGAGCTGCTACTGCAGCAATGTCATCTCCTTCTTCAGATTTGACATAGTAGTAAGTTCTTCCACCGAATAAAACTGCATCGTTGGTTTTACCCATAGCTTTT
>ONYG01000225.1 GCA_900321995.1 uncultured Methanobrevibacter sp.
ATCATCATCAACATCAGACCAATCATCAGAATCATCCTCAAACTCATCAGAATCATCATCAACATCAGACCAATCATCAGAATCATCATTTATAGAATCATCATCAACATCAGACCAATCATCAGAATCATCATTTATAGAATCATCATCAACATCAGACCAATCATCAGAATCATCCTCAAACTCATCAGAATCATCATTTATGGAATCATCATCAATGTTTGATTCAAAATCCCCATCTGCAATAGAAATAACATATAAATTATCATCAGAAACATCATTAATTGAATCAACTGCAGAAGCTGCTCCTAAAGTCAATAAAATAATTAATAATGCAGATAATAAAATTAGAGGAAATTTCAATTTAGAAATGTTTTCGCCTCCTAAAATAAAATAATTATATTCACTTATATATCTATAAAATAAATCTTATAAAGTTTACTGAATTAAGTATAAAAATAAATATTAAAAAATAAGAATAATAATTAACAAGAAACAATTAAAAATGCTTAAGTACATTTAAGTATAAATGCAAATAATCAAAAAATATTAAGAAAAATTAAATACAATTAATATTTTATTCAATTTAAAATAAAAAAAGAATAAAAATAAAAAAAGTAGAAAGAAAAGAAGAATAATTAATTAATCAAATTTTGAATCTCTTCTCTCACTATTTTATTAACCAAACTACCATCAGCTTTTCCTTTAAGCTTTTTCATGCTCATTCCCATTAAAGGACCCATAGCACCCATTTGACGTTCCTTAATCATAGACTCATTTTGAACTGCTATCTCATGAATTATATCCTTAACGGCATCTTCACTTAAAAGAGTTAAATTAGCTTCTTCAGCAATTTGTGCAACATCTTCATCTGGTTTTTTAGAAACTTCAAGCATTAAATCCTTTAAAGCATCCTTAGAGATTTTACCTTCTTCAAGAAGTGAGAATACTTCCACTAACTTATCATTATCAAATATAGAAACATCTACACCTTCCCTTCTAAGGTCTCTTAAGTCAGATACAAGAACGCTTGCCACGGTGGTTGGATCCACTTTAACTTTTGATAGAATATCCTCAAACCTATCTCCAAGCAATCTTCTAACCAATTGGCTTGCAAGATCTTCACTGAGTTTGTATTCCGCCTTAATTCTTTCTTTTTTCTCATCAGGAAGCTCTGGAAGATTATTCTTAATTGGCTCAACCATATCATCAGTGATTTGGAACAATGGAATGTCAGTTTCAAGATACATTCTGTTTGCAGTAGGAAGAGGTCTCATATACTCAGTATTTCCATCATCCAATGCTTTTCTTGTCTCTTCAACAACTCCATCAAATGCCATGTTAGCTCTTCTTATAACTTCATTTAAAGCGTTTACAGCAACATCCTCATCGTGAGCCACTATGATTATTGCATCTTCTGGGCTTATCTTAAGGAATTCCTTCATGGCATCAACTTCTTCTGCGCCAATTCCATAAGCAGGCAACTCATCTGTGTGGAAAAGACCTGAAACACCCATTTTCTTAGCGTAACTAGATAATTCAGTACCGAATCTTCTTCCAGGCTGAACCTCTTTTCCAATCAAGCCGTCAAAGCCTCTTAATATGATACCCTTAATGCATGCTGCTGAAGACAATATCTTAGAGGAAGTGTTTTCAAATACTTCATCAAGGTCATAGATGGTATCATCAACACTTGCATTTCTTTTGATTAGCTCATCCTTAATGTCTGCCAATGCCAATTGCCTTTGCACTTCACGCTCAACGATTTCAGGCATTAAGTCAAGGTCCTGCACACCCTTGATTTCTACTCTTGCGCCTCTTGTGATACTGATGTTTACATCCTGACGGATTGTTCCTAATCCCCTTTTCACATTTGTGCTTCTTAAGACCTGTCCGATCATATATGCAACTTCCTTGATCTGTTCAGGATGGTGCATTGATGGATCTGTTGTAATCTCAGCAAGAGGGATTCCTAATCTGTCAAGCCTGAATTCGGTGAACTCATCATCACTATCAACTCTCCTTGCAGCATCCTCTTCAAGGCCTAATGACTCAATAGCCACTCTTCCGTATGGAGTGTCAAGATAACCGTCAGTTGCTGCAAGACCAGTTCTTTGGAAACCTCCAGTGTTACTTCCATCAATAACCTGTTTTCTCATTGTATGAAACTCATCAACCATTCTCATGTTTAAAAGTGAAGCGATTGTAATACAGATATCAAGAGCTTCCCTGTTTAATGCATGAGGCGGCTCATCATCAGTTTCTACAAGGCAAGTGTGATTATTGAATGATTCATACTTAAAGGTCATATCCCTTAGGGATTCTTGAAGAGCAGCCCTATCTATTTGACCCAATTCACTTTGAGTAGGCCTTAAATTCCTTATTATTCCATCATCAAACTCATCATCAGTCAATTCAGTTGAGCAAGGACAGAAAAGCTTATGCTTAGTGTTTAGCTGTTGGTGAATCTCAAGACCCATCATAAGTCCAAGCTCTTCCCAATTTCTTTCAATCTTAGGAGTCTTAGACTTGTTTCCTTTAGAGTTCTTATCCCCTTTATTTGCTTTTTTAGATTTGTTTTTAGCCATTCATAACAACTCCTAATTTAAGAAATATTTAAGTGAAGAACTTTCGTTTAATTCTCCAGCAATATTAGTTTGAATAATTTCTTTTACTTTATCTAAATCATCACTTTGACCTAATGCCCAAGCCAATTTGACATATGCAGTTTCAGGAGTCATATCCATACCAGAAATTACTCCAGCATCTTGCAATAGCCTTCCAGTACTGTAAACATTCATGTTAACTGTTCCATATAAACATTGGGAAGTCATAACCACAGGAATATTCTCATCATGTGCCCTTTCAAATGATTTAACCATATAATCAGGAACATGTCCAAGACCGGTTCCTTCAATCAGCAATCCCTTATATCCCTTATCAATATGATAATCTATAATCTCATTTGAGATTCCAGGGAATGACTTGATTAAAGCGACTTTAGACTCTATGTCAATGTTTAATTCCAAGTCATTTTCGCCACGCTTAATATAAGGCAAATTGGTGGATTGGACTTTACCATCTCTTAAAAGAGCAATTGGTTCACTGTCAATGCTTCTGAAAGTGTCTCTTCTACTTGTGTGCATTTTACGTACTTTAGTACCCTTATGAAGTGCACAAATACCATCATTTAATGAATCATGCATACAAACAGTGACTTCAGCAATGTCGGATAATGCAGCACCAACAGAATTATAAATATTTAAGAATGCATCGGTTGAAGGCCTATCTGAACTTCTTTGAGCACCTGTAACAACGATAGGCACTGGAGTCTTAAGCATGAAGCTTAATGCAGCTGAAGTGTAATGCATTGTATCAGTACCGTGAGCAATGACTATTCCATCTGCTCCAGCATTAATGTCATCTGCAATGGATTCTGCTGCCTTAACCCAATATTCAGGCTTCATGTTTTCAGACAAGATATTATATAAAGCCTTTACATCATAATTTGCAAGGTCCAACAATTCAGGATTTGCTCTCAAGAGATCCTCAGCAGTGAATTTAGGATGAACCGCTCCAGTCTTGTAATCGATGATTGAGGATACAGTACCTCCAGTTGAGATAATTGAAATGTTCCTTTTGCTAGGATCCTTTTCAATGGTCTCTCCTTCAAAGCCTATCTTTGGCTTATCACCTTTTTCTAATAGTTCAATGCTTGCAGATTCAATGTTTACTCCAACATTATAACCACTGTCAAGTTTTATTACAATATAAGCATCTTTTGCGTCTTCAGATCTATCTAATAATATTCCTTCATAGGAAATATCTTCCTTTGTTACCTTGATGGTATCACCGATGGTAACATTAGCATTGTCTAAAAACCCTTTAGAAATTTCTTTATAAGTCATTTAATTCCTCTAAATTTTTTTAAAAAATATAATTGCAAATATAATTATAAATAGATTCAAAACATAAAAATATAAAATTATTATTTGGTATAATCTAAATGGATTATCAGTTAAAAATCTATATTATATTTAATTATATTATTTAAACTATTTAATAGTTAGTTTAAAAAAATAGAAAAATTGAATTTTAATATCTAAAGCCACTAAAAAAAATTTATTTATTAAAAAAAGTTATTTAACATTAAATTAAATAGGAATCATTTATTCATTTAAAAAAATAAAAAAAGACTTAAATTACTTAAATCAACTTACGCAAGCTATTTTTATTTTTAATTTATTCTATTTTTTATATTCAAAACATGGCATAGGCTCCAACTTGAATTTATTTAGATTATGCAAATAGTCAATTCTTTCTTTTGTCTTTTTATCACTAATTTCACCAGTTCGTATATACTTGTCAAGTACTTCATATGTAAATCCAAGTTTCTCTTCATCAGATTGATTTGAGAGTCCATCAATTGGCACTTTATCAACTAACTCATTCGGTAGATTTAAGCACCTACCAATTTCCTTAACTTCACTTACAGTTAGGTTTGAAAGTGGTGAAAAGTCTCCAGCACCATCACCATATCTTGTAGCATAGCCGACCCAATCTTCAGAAAGGTTGCATGTGTTTGCAACCCGACCATTGTGACTTTGGCCTACAGCATATAATGTGGACATACGGATCCTTGGGGGAAGATTGATTATTGTCTGCTCTGACACTCCTATTCCAGAGAGTTCCAATTGATTCAATACTCCATTGATTGAATCCTTAACATTAATTATGTAATGCTTAATGTCAAGATGTCTTACAAGAAGCTTAGCGCAGTCAATATCTGATTGAACATCATTAGGCATCAGGACTCCGATAACTCTTTCCTTGCCTAAAGCCTCTACACATAGAGCTGCAACTACAGAGCTATCCTTGCCACCTGAAATGCCTACAATAGCATTGCAATCCTTTCCGTTTTCATTGAAAAAGTCTTGAATCCATTTAACACATTGATTCTTAACTTCTAATGCATTAAAATTGTTTAATTTAGTGATAAAATCTCCCCTATATACTTTAAATATATTTTTAATTTTTTATATAATAAATCTTTTTAAAATTATTAGAATAAAAAAATAGGGCAAAAAAGTAAACAATACACAAAAAAGTGCAAAAAATTAAAATAAAAATTTAATTTATTAAAAAAGTATCTAATAAGAAATAATTAAAAAAAAGCTTAAAATTAAAAAATATAATAAAAAAAGTTTAAAAATTAAAAAAATTAATTAAAAAATCTTAAAAATTAAAAAATATAATAAAAAAAGA
>ONYG01000200.1 GCA_900321995.1 uncultured Methanobrevibacter sp.
ATATTTACAATTTAAATATTAGAATAACTTTTCTCATTTTATATCAATTCTAATTTTATATATTTACAATTTAAATATTAGAATAATATAATAATAAATAATATAAACATAAAATTTAATTATAATTTATTGTGTTATCATGAGGATTAGAAAAAAGAAACAACTTGAAATGATTTTGGAAAATGTTCCATCTCATCCAAATCCTAAAGTTGAGCTTGAACAGTATTCCACACCTTCTTCCATAGCAGCTGACCTTATCTGGAATGCTTATGGTTTGGGAGACATAAAGGACTTAAGCGTACTTGACCTTGGATGCGGTACAGGAATCTTTGCAATAGGATCATGGATTATGGGCAGTGCATACTCATTAGGCATTGACATTGACCAAGAGTCAATCGACCTTGGCCAAAAAACAATAATTGATTTAATTGGCCTAAATCAACTAAGTGATATAGATGAGTCTAATATAAATTTCATGCTTGGTGATGTAAATCAATATTATTCACTATCCTATTTATTAAATGATAATCTTAACCAATCAAATCCACAATATGAGAAGTTAATGGAATATTATAACGGACATCCTGACAAGTCCACTATGAAGTTCGGCACTCTCTTTCAAAATCCTCCTTTTGGATCTCAAGAGCGTGGAATGCGTCATGCAGATAGAAAATTTATGGAGTTTGCAATGAATAGTGCTGATGTCATTTACTCATTTCATATGAAAAACACTGAAGAGTTTGTCATTGATTTCTATAATGATTTAGGTGGGGATGTTAGCCATAAGTTTGTCTATAAGTTCCCAATTCCAAAAATCTATGATTTTCATAAAAGGGAATCTCAGGATGTAAAAGTAGTTGTTTTAAGGGTTGAAAACTTTAAATAATAATTAAATGATATCAAATTAGTTTATTGCGATTAAATTTTTTGTCTTATCAATTAATATCAATGGATAATATGTATTTGATAAAAATAATTAGTCTATGTTGTTCAATGGATTTTTTTAAATTTTTCGAAAAATTTCCATTCGATGTACAATTTTTTTCATTGAACTTGAAAAGATGGATTATAATCCATTTTCTTAAAAATTTTACTCATTTTTATACAAAAGCTTTATATACTATGAAATACTTAAATATTACTAATCTATATGTCTGCATTATGTAATTTATAAGAAATTTTTTAAATTTTTTATTATTTTTCATGATTTATTTTGGTATTGAACATCTGTCTAATGTTAAATATCATATTGAAAAGGTTTTCTAAATGGTTTAGCTTAGGCTTTGTCATTACTGAACTGGTTAACCTATTTAATTAAGTCTGATTCTCATTATCCTTTGAGGCGGATTTAAAGGGTTTTTAATTGTGATTAGTAATAAGATTATTTATAATTATTTTTTTTATTTTACGCGATTATTCGGTAATTTGGTGCTTATTTTATAGAGATACTAAATGCATTAATCAAATGTTGTATATAGATTAAACAATTAAAAAATGATGAATATGCAAAATAGAAAAGTGTCTGTCTTTATACCGAATTCATTTCTCGCTGAAACCAAGGATTTAAAATTAAAAACTTCTAAAGTTGGAATTTTAGGTCGCGCTTTAGCTGTGTTTCAAGTTGATGAAGTCGTGATTTATAAAGATCTTTCAATTCCAGATAGTGAACAAACAGATGATGGAGATTTCATTGCAGAAGTTCTCAATTATATGGATACTCCTCAATATCTTAGGAAAAAGGCTATTCCTATTAAATCTGAATTAAGAAATGTTGGAATCTTGCCTCCTTTAAGAGTTCCACATCATCCAACAGGTCAGCCTGAATTAGGTGACTATAGACAAGGATTCACTGTAAAAAGGAATAAGAAAGGTACCTTTGTAGATATAGGTATGGATAAACTGGCGTTTTGCAAAGAGCAACTTACAGTAAATAAAATATTTTCATTTAAAATTACTAAGTTTGCTAAAGAGGTAATAGTCACACCTGATGAACCAGATGACATTTACTGGGGATTTAAGACATTATCTACAAATAAAAGTCTTAAAAATAGCTTAAAATTAGTTAATCCCGATTTTGTAGTCGAGACTACAAAGTACGCAGATACAATCGATTCTATTTTTAATGAATTGAAATCTAAAGTGGAAAACTCAAAGCATATTGCTATTGTTTTCGGAGGTCCTTACTCTTCAATCAATGAAAATGTGGAAAGTTCCAAATGGGATACTATTAAGATCAATACAATTCCTAACCAGGGAACAGAAACCGTTAGGACTGAAGAAGCTGTAATTTCAACTTTAGCTATTTTCAATATACTTTAAACTAATAGTTCATTATTAGTTTCCGCTTTTATGTAGCGAAATACATAATGCCCTTATGTAGCGTTATACATAATTTTTATAAAATACATTAAAAAACATATAGATATATAGCTTTAGCTACTGTTAGCTTTAGCTTTCAAGGATTTGCTTTATAATTAGACACTATAAAGTTCATTATGGCAATTCTAGAGAAGAAAAACAATTTAAGACAATGTATAGTTTTGCTATAATCAGTAAAGTCTAGACAGCTTTATTAAAATCTTTGAGAAGTAAATAAAACAAGTTTGAGCTTGTTTTTCATGTTTATCTAGCTCTATTTAGCTTATATGCTGTTTAATTTTGCCTCTACAGTCTGTATCTAGATAATTTAGATAATTTTATTAAAGGTAGACTGTATGCCGAATCTAGATATATAGTTAAGGAGACTGTATGCTAAATTATTTGCCTATTATATGAATAATAAGTTTAAACAGTGTAGAATTTTAGCAATTTGACTAAAAGAGCAAATATAGCTATTTATTCTAAGATTTATTAATTCTGATTAAATTTAATTTCTTTGTAAATCATTTTAATGATTATGATTAAATTTAATTTGATTGCATAATCATTTTTAATGGTTTATGGTTGAATTAGTAAATCGCCAAATCTTAAATTCGATTAATATTGTACTCGCAATTTAAGATGATTGAATAGATTTAGATGATTAAAAATATTTTAAAATTTAAATCTATGAAATTGGTAGATTTAAATGATAAATAGAAAATATTTTTTAATTTAGATCTATGTATCTATTCTAAGATTAGTAATCTAAAATTGAAATCTGAAAATAGATTGAATTAGATTAAAATCTATTATAGATTAAACTGATTAATTATAGGAATTTATAAAGAGAACGGAGGAAAAAAATGGTAAGACATCACCAACCAAGAAAAGGTTCAGTGGCATTTAGCCCTCGTAAAAGAGTAGCTAAAGAAACACCAAGAATCAAAGCTTGGCCAAGTAATGAAGAACCAAAACTTTTGGGTCTTGCTGGATATAAGGCTGGTATGACTCATGCTATGGTTGTGGACAATGATAAAAACTCTCCATCCCATGGAATGGAAGTTTTCACTCCTGTAACTGTTTTGGAAGTACCACCCCTTGTAATATTAGGGATAAGATCATACGAAAAAACTGCTCACGGACTTAAGGCTATCACTGAAGTAATTGCAGATAATTTGGATGAAGAGCTCTCTAGGAAAATCACTCTTCCTAAAGACTACGACCAATCCGAAGCTATTGCAAAAATACAAGATGCTTTAGATAAAACTGAAGATGTTAGAGTTTTAGTACATACTAACCCTAAAATGGCTAGTGTTCCTAAGAAAAAACCTGAAATCTTTGAATGTGCACTCGGTGGAAGTTCTGCAGAAGAAAAATTAAATTACGCTCTTGACATTTTAGGTCAAGAAGTAAGAGCTAGTGATATCTTTAACGAAGGACAATATGTAGATGCAATTGCAACCACTAAAGGTAAAGGAGTCCAAGGGGTTGTAAAAAGATGGAATATTAGAATTCAATATGGTAAAGCAATGAGAAGTGGAAAAGGTAGACACGTAGGTTCTATCGGTCCATGGTCTCCTGAAAGAACCATGTGGACTGTTGCACAAGCAGGTCAAATGGGATACCACAAGAGAACTGAATTCAATAAGAAAGTCATTAAGATTGGAGACGTATCTGAAGTAGATGCTGTTAACCCTGACGGAGGATTTATTAGATATGGTTTAGTCAAAAATGACTATGTCTTAGTTAAAGGTTCTGTACCAGGTCCTACCAAAAGATTAGTTATTCTTAGACAAGCTATCAGACCTAAGAAAGCTGACGATGCAGCTCCTCAAGTGAACTACATTAGTACTGCTTCAAAACAAGGTGTATAGAGGGGTTAGAAAATGAAAGTTAATGTTTATTCAATTCAAGGGGAAGTAAAAGAGGAAATCGAACTTCCTGCTATCTTTAATGAAGAATATAGACCTGACCTTATTAAAAGGGCTGTTCTTTCTGCTCAATCTGCAAGAATCCAACCTTGGGGAAATGACCTTATGGCTGGTAAAAGAACTTCTGCAGAATCTTGGGGTTCTGGTAGAGGTGCAGCAATGGTACCAAGAATTAAAAACGGTGCTAGAGCAGCATTTGTTCCACAAGCTATTGGTGGAAGAAAAGCACACCCTGTAAGAGCTGCTAAAAATCATCATGAAAAAGTCAACAATAAGGAAAGAAGATTTGCAATCAGATCTGCTGTTGCAGCAACTGTTGATGAAGAATTAGTTGCAGGCAGAGGTCACAAAATCGAAAATCTTGAACAAGTGCCTATCATTGTTGAAGATGATTTAGAAACTGTTAAAAAAGCAAGTGAAACTCGTGAAATCTTTAAGGCTTTAGGAGTTTACGATGATGTCATCAGAGCTAAAAACAGTAAGAAAATAAGAGCAGGCAGAGGAAAAACAAGAGGACGTAAATACAAATCCGGTAAAGGACCTTTAGTTGTTGTATCTGAAGACAAAGGCATTGGATTAGGTGCAAGAAACCACGCTGGTGTCGATGTTGTTGCTGTAGACAACTTAAATGCTGAATTATTAGCACCAGGTACTCATGCTGGTAGGTTAACTATTTATACTAAGTCCGCTGTTGAAAAATTAGGAGGATTATTCCAATAGATTCCATGAATATTAATAATTCATTAGATTTTTATTAATAGCTTAGGAATTTATATGGTTTAGTTAAGAAGGTGGATATTTATGGATCCTTATAATGTAATTGTTAAACCTCATGTAACTGAGAAAACTATGAATTTAATCGATCAAAACAACGAACTTGCATTCGTTGTAAGAAGAGATGCTACAAAATCTCAAGTCAAGAAAGCGTTTGAATTCCTTTATGATGAAAAAGTATTAAGAGTAAACACTCACATCACTCCTAAAGGATTAAAATTAGCTTATGTTAAACTTGCAGATGAAGGCGAAGCTGAAGATGTAGCAGTTAAAATGGGAGTATTCTAAGGAGGATTGATTATGGGAAAACGATTAATACACCAACGTAGAGGAAGAGGAACTCCTGCTTATCGTGTTGCTTCTCATAGATTTAAAGATAA
>ONYG01000055.1 GCA_900321995.1 uncultured Methanobrevibacter sp.
TAATAACAGCTAAAAATCTAGCTTTTACATCATTTAAAGCAACCATAACTGTAATAATTACATAATAACAGCTAAAAATCTAGCTTTCTCATCATTTAAAGCAACCATAGCATGTTTGCAAGTTGCATCAAAGAATATGGAATCTCCTTCATTTAAAATAATTTCATTGTCCTTAATAAAGATTTTAACAGAACCTTCTAGGATATAGTTAAATTCTTGACCTGCGTGTGAATTTAAAGAAGGAATAGCATCTTCTTTTGGATCCACTGTTACAATAAACATTTCTGCTTTCTTGTGAATGAACTTCTTACATAAGTTTTCATAGGTATATTCTTTCCTTCTGTCAACAGCAAATCCCTTATTAGCTCTAGTTACATCAAAATAAGTCATACGAGTTTCTTCACCTGTAAGAATCAAAGCTAAATCAACTTTAAAAATATGTGCAATTTGGTATAAGAAACTAGCAGGAATATCAATAATACCGTCTTCATAGGAAATATAAGTTTCTTCATCAACATCAAGTTCTTTAGCAATTTCTTCGGTACTAATATCGGATAATTCTCTTAACTCTTTAATTCTCATACCGATATCTTTATTTACATCACTCATCTTAATCACATTTTGATTTGTTTTTTATTAATTTTTTTTACGTTTTTTCACAAAAATTTGCCATGCCATATTAAAATGAAATCCATTTTGCAGTTAAAAATACTGAATCAAAATATAAGATTTTTTTTAATAATGCATAACATTGATTAATTATGTAATTAAAGTAATATAAACATTATGGTAAAAACTAGAAATTAGGCGATGAAAATTTAAAATAATGTTCAAAAATGTTCAATGAATAATATACAATAACAGAAGTTTTTATTTTTAAAAAAGATTAAAGTTAAATAGGTTAATAAATGAAATTAAGATTATTTTTTAGTTTTTAACAATATAATTTTGATTGAATTGAAATTTGCACATTTAGATACGAATAATAAATATACTACTTATAGAAGTAAAAAAATCTACAATCAAAAAAGCAAAGAGTTTATGAAATTCAATTAATAAAAAAAGATTTATGAAGTAAATAAAGTAAAATAAAGATAAATAAAGATAAATAAACTAAAATAAGATAAATAGACTAAAATAAGATAAATAAAGATAAATAAAGATAAATAAAGATAAATAAAAAAAGAAAATAATCAATTTAGGTAAAAGGACCTAAATGATTAGTGTAATCCACAACCAACACATTCATGTGCTGGAATACCGATTTCCTGTTCTTCATCAACGATCTCTTGTTTTAATTCTTGAACAGTTAATGAAATAAATGAATATTCAGGTTTGTCGATAACAGGAGAAACTCCCTTAAAATAACAGTGAATATTACCAGTACATGCAATATCAATGAGAATTGGTTCTGGAATTTTGAATCCTTTAAAGAAGCCTTCAATCTCTGGCATTTGTTCTTTAGGGACCCTAAGGTTAAAAGACATGAATCCTTCTTCTTTAGCTCTGATTTTTACATATTGTTGATTTACTAATAATTCATTACCATATTCTTGTTTAAAGATAACACAGTCTTCCCTATTTACCATATTATTCCCTCCAATTATTTTTTTAAAGTTTAATTTGTTTTAAGTACTTGTTTAGTTTAATTAATGACATTTATACACAAATACTAAATGCAATTTTTATTTATTTAAATAATATTATTGTTTCATATAATATAAACTTTTTTATATTTTCTTATTTTTGAAATTATTAAAGCACTGAATTAATGAACATAAGAAAAAAACGCCTCTTAAGCTCATTCAATGCAAAATATGATTAAAGTTTACTAAATATTAGAAAAAGTAAACTCAGAAAAAATTCTATAAGGTTTAATCAATTTTAGCTATAACAGAAATGATACGAGTTAGGCTCCTATGCATTTTAATTGCATACCTTTCCAATAAAACGAAACCTACCTCTTTAAATAGGGAATCTATATCCAATGAATCAGGACTAGCCATTACTAAAAGAGCATCTTTTTTCATACTATGTTCAATTGACTCTAAAAATTCCTTAAATATGCCAGATGCACCTTCACCACAGGTGGTTGTGGAAATTCCATAAGGAGGATCTGTAACAACTGCATCTGCCTCTTCATACATTTCCATTTCACGAATATCTACAACATGAGTTCTATAATCAGTAATGCCTGCATATTCTAAGTTAGTTGCAGTTCCATTTTTCATTCTCCAATCAATGTCACAGCCAACAACCTTTGCGCCTATAAGACCAGCTTCAATAAGTATTCCTCCAGTTCCGCAGAAAGGATCAAGAACCAAATCGCCCGCTTTCACTCTGGATAGGTTTACCATGCATCGAGCCAATTTAGGACTCATGCAGCCTGGATGGAAGAATGGTCTCTTATGAGGTTTCATCTCTTCAAAGTACTTTTTGTTTAACTGATATTTGCCATAACACAAATAAAGATTATTTTTATAAGCCACAACTCTGATAAAAGACTTAGGCTCAGATAAATTTACAGAAATACCATCAGTATTGTTTAAGATTAAACCGCCAATTTTCCTCTCAGTAGCCACGGTATCTATATCAGACTGGAACCTTTTAACCCTAACGGCAAAGTTTTCATCAATGAATTCACTCCAATCAACAGATTTTACTCCCTTTTCCAAGTCATCATAATCTATAGTGTCGATTAGCCTATGAACTTCATGAGTATATCCTAATCTTCTAACAAGCAATCTATAATAATCATCAAAAACATCTTCATCAAGTTGCCTTAGCAAAACCAATCCAGGACAAACTATTTCAAGCTCTGTTTCTATTTCTTCTGTTTCCAAAACAGCCCTTAACTCTGCTAAAGGCAACTTATCATGCTCTTGTGATAAGATTAATAATAAATCCATTTTTTATCTCCTAATTAGTAAAATAACAAAATAAAATTAAATAAATCGTTAAATAATAATATTCATAACTTCTTAATTCCAAATCCATTTAGAATAGGTCAATTTTAAAATTTAATAATATCATAATAGCCAAATCTTAACCAGTTCCTTCTTATGAATCTTTGGAAGCAATGCGATAATAAGGCCTCTTTTTATAAACTCCTTAACAAGTTTTGATTGATTATCCATGTCCCCATATTCGGAAATTAACTTATCAGCATCCTTTTCCTTGAGCTTAATAAAGAAATAATCCAAATCATCATCAGATAAAGTGCATAGGGTCTTTTGAACCTTAAACTGATAATCAAATTCCTTTAAAAACCTATCCTCAAAATCTTTTTCATATTGGGTTAAATAAAGAGACAAGTCATCTAAAAGATTATCCAATTCCTGAATATCATTTAAGTCTCTATTAAAATCTATCTCATTTATGCTGTTTAGAATAGCTTTTTTAGCAAATTGAACAGATTCCAAACCTATAAGAAGACCTCCGCCAGTAGTTGGCTTAACTTGGCAAGCAGAATCCCCTATTAAAAGAAGCCTATCTTCAAATAGCTTATTGCTTTTATCATAAATAGGTATCTTGCCCTTATATTTTTCTAAAACATCATAACTTTCATGCTTAAAATCATTCTCTAAAAATTCATTCAAAATTTGAGATTGTCTTTTATAATCATCATTAGAAAACAATCCTATCCTATAAATATTCTTATAAACTGGAATGGCCCATATGAATCCTGGAAATAGGTCTCCGCAAGCATATAAATCAACAAAATTCATGTCTTCAATATTATCTACTTTTACAAGATATTGGCTTGCATCATAATAATTAAAATCATCATTAATTTTTGATGAACAAAGGGATAGAGGACCATCAGCACCTACAATAAGCTTAGAATGTATCTTTTTTATTTTAGAATCAGATTTGAATTGGACTATTCCACGTTTTAAATCAACATCAACGACTTTTGAAGATAAGAAGGTGTCAACATATTCATCTGCACGATTAAATAAGAATTGATCTAATGCAACCCTATCAACAACATATGCTTGAGTCTCTTCCTTTGAAACAGTTAAGGAATGATTTTTGCTATGCAAGAATGCACCTTTCGCTTCATTCAATATTAAATCATCAGGCAAATCAATCAATTCAGAAATTCTTTTATTGACAATGCCTGCACATTGTAAAGGCAAGCCTACAAGTTTCTTCTTATCTATTAAAGAAACCTTCAATCCTTCTTGAGCAAGCTCATACGCTAAAGAAGAGCCTATGGGACCTGCACCAATAATTGTAACATCGTAATCGAAACTCATGCTTTACCTTCATTTAAGTTAAAAAGTTAATAAAAATTTAATATTTGAACAAATAATCTTTTAAAAAATTAAAATAATTTCAATAAAAAAAATAAGAAATTGATTAATTAATTAAAATAAAGAAAACTTATCAAAAATTAAAAAATAAATAATCCTTTAAAATCAAAATTAGAAAAAATAATAATTAGGACCTTTTAAATTTTCTTGAATGCTTTGCAAATAAGTCATTTTGGTCATTATCATTATTTTTATCCTTTTTATTCTTTTTATTGTTTTTATCTTTTTTGGATTCCTCATAATGATTTGAATTATTTTCTCTTTGATTATAAGAATTTTGATAGTGATCATTTGAACTATCATACTTATTTTTATTATTGTAATTATTTTGATTATAATTATTCTGATTATAATTATTCTTATTTTTTCTATTCTTCCTATTAAATCTAGATTTTTTGGAATTATAATTATCTTCCCTATAAGATTGCTTATTTAATCTTACAGGCTGATTATTAGCTTGGGAATAAGAATCATCATAATCATAACTGGATGAGCTAAGGTCATCATGATAATATTGGTCATCATAATCATTAGGATAATTATTAGAATAATTATTAGGATTATAATCCTCAAAAGCCCTATCTACTCGGGATTTGGAACCATAAGCATTAGAATTTCTATTTGATTTAGGTCTAGAATCATTGAAACCATCATGATTATCATAATATCTGTCAGATCCTTCCATATTGGAATGTCTGTTATAATCTTCCGTATTGGAATACCTATTAGAATCTTCTAAATCAGATTTTCTAATTACTTTAACTCTTTTAATGTTATTTTCATTTTGAGAAGGTTCAAATCTTATATTATTTCCAATATTTTGCATTGCACGATTGATAGTGCTGTCAAACTCCTCATCAGAGACATAATCCTCTTCAAAATTATGAGGATCATTAGGATTATTTCTAGAGCCAAAAGGAGAGATATCCTCTTTAAAAGGAATAGATTCTCTTTCTTGAGCCTTCAGATTATCCTCATGGAACTTTTCATAGTTTTTAGCAAAATATTTGTTTGGATTCCTTTGATATGATTCCCTAATGGTTCCAGAGTCATGTGGATTTCCTTGAGAGTATGCTCTTGAATCATCAGGATATTGGCTAGGAGAACCTTGATAAGCATCTCTAGAACCATTTGAATATTGATTCCTAGAACCTTGATAATTGTCCCTTGATTTATAATTTCTTGATTTGCCTCGATATTGATTTCTTGAGCCTTGATAATTATTTTCATAAGGTTGATTTCCATAATCATCAAAGTCATTGTCATAAGGTCTATTATAAGCATTAGAATTATTATAATTAGATTTTCTGCCATATTGGCTGCTTGAACCACCATATTGGTCTCTGCCATATTGACCAGTAGGACCATTATATTGGTCTCTATTATACTGATTATTTGGACCGCCATACTGGTTTCTATTGTATTGGCTTGGACCATCAATAGGCTGATTATTATAATTATTGTTTCTAGATTCTCTAGCTTTACGTCTTATTTCCCTAAGATTCCTTTTGCGTTCCTTTACATCAACTAATTCAAGATCATCTAAATCTTCCATACGATTATAATGAGGCTTTTCATCAGAATTTGGATTTATTGGCTTGAAATCACTGCCAGAGTAAGGATCAACATATCCCCCACCGAAACCTGCATTTGCCATATTAGGACCATTATAGTTTCCAGCCGGATTATTATATGAATCATCATATAAATTGCGTGACCTTAAATGAGTTCCCCTCATATTCTCAAATATCAAGTTTTCAACCTTTTTAGGGTTGGAAATGTCTTTTAACTGCAAATCATTTCCATCATAGGCACTGTATAATGTTATGGTGCCCACTGAGAATACTTTTCCTAATATGCTTTGGGAACGGCCCACATCTTGAATAGTATTAAAAGGCATTGAGTTCTTTTTACTTAGAAGAAGACCTTTTTCAACAATTACCCTACTTTCTGTAATAGTGTATTTGATTGAAGTCCAAGCAAGGATTTTGACTATGATATATGCAATAACAACCATTATTAAAATAAAGACTGCAATTGCAAAATAGCGAGTCATTGGAGTTTTGCTTGATTCTATTAGATAGACTTGCATATTTCCAATATATTGGATTCCTGTAGAGTATAGAACAAATAGGAATCCGAGCAAAATCATTGCAATTAGAATACCCTTTGAATAAACTATTATATTTGGTTGCCCTTCATACAACACTTTTTCATTAGAGTTCTCTTTATTATCTTTACCAAACATTAGTTTATATCTATAATTTTCATTAATAATATAGTTTATGTAGAGAATAAAAACTTAAAATAAAAAAATAACTAAAACTAAAAAAATACAAATCAAAACCAGATAAGCAAATAAATAATAAAAAATAAGAATAAAAAAATTAGAATAATAAAAAAATAAGAATAAAAAAATTAGAATAATAAAAAATTTAGAATAATAAAAAAATAAGAATAATAAAAAAATAAGAATAAAAAAATTAGAATAATAAAAAATTTAGAATAATAAAAAAATAAGAATAATAAAAAAAGAAAAATAAAAAAGAGATTTAAGAAATAGAATTAAAGTTCAACTGCATCTGCATCGAAAACATCAATAGCAAGTTCTGCAGCAAATAAATCTTGAATATTTGCTCCAAATCTAAGGAAGTGTTCAGTTTGTAAGTGTGAGCCTAATATTTCCTTAGATTCCCATTGTTCTACAAATAACAAAGTTCCATCTGCAGTGTTTGAATATAGATTATAATCTATGTTTCCTTCTTCCTTTTTAGTGTTTTCAATTAAATCTTGTGCAAATTCTACAATTTTTTCACATGCATCTTCATCTTTAGGGACTGCTTTTGCTAAAACTATTATCATAAAAAATCACCGATAAACTATAAGTTTTAAATAAATTTATATAATTTGATAAATAAATAGATATCGAATTGAAAATACTGATAGAAAATATCTAATAATCCAAACAAAATACCAAAAGATTGAGCAAAAATTGAAAGTTAAATATTAGAAAATTATGGATAAGAGGTGAGATAATTTCCTAAATATTTAACTTTTGGTTGAGAAAAATATTAAAGATCATATATTTTCAATGGATACCTATTTATAAAAGACAAACCATATTCTAATAAATTTTTAATTTGAGCTTGATTTGAAATTTAAATTTAATAAAAAATATTTAAACAATGTTTAAAATAAAAAAAAGACATGTTAAAAATTTAAAAAAAATTTTAAACAATGTTTAAAATAAAAAAAAGACATATTAAAAATTTAAAAAAAATATTGAAGAATAGTTAATTAAAAAAAGAAAATAAAAAAATGGCCTCAGATCGCCCATCATTCATCACATATCAGAGCTCATAGGGTTCATCACAGGCCATATTATGATTATGAATTAAATAAATAATAAACAATAAATAAATTAGATATCTAATTTATATAAAAAATTTAAAAAAAATAAAAGCAATATTTGGAATTATCCAAACATTACTCCACCATTGTCATCTAATTGAGCGGTTTTATTCTTGCCCATAATCTTATCAATAGCATCCATAAAGTCTTTATTAGAGATTGCATCTCTTTCTTCACGAATAGCAAACATACCTGCTTCTGTACAGATAGCCTTTAGGTCTGCACCAGAAACTCCTTCAGTAAGTTCAACCAATTCATCGATTTTAACTTCATCAGCTAAAGACATTCTCTTAGTGTGGATTTTAAGAATTTCGCGTCTTCCATCCTCATTTGGAGCTGGAACTTCAATGAATCTATCGAATCTTCCAGGCCTAAGCAAAGCAGGGTCTAAGATATCTGGCCTATTGGTTGCACCAATGATACCAATATCTCCACGAGATTCAAAACCGTCTAATTCAGCAAGCAATTGCATGAGAGTTCTTTGAACTTCCCTATCACCGCTTGTGGAACTTTTAAGCCTTTGTGCTGCAACTGCATCAAGCTCGTCAATGAAGATAATACTTGGTGCTTTTTCCTTAGCAAGCTCAAATACTTCCCTTACCATTCTTGCACCTTCACCAATGTACTTCTTAACGAATTCAGATGCAACTACCTTAATGAAAGTCGCATTTGTTTCATTAGCCACTGCTTTTGCAAGTAAGGTTTTACCGGTTCCAGGAGGTCCATATAACAAAATACCTTTAGGTGGATCGATACCGACCTTTTCAAATAATTCAGGATGTTTTAAAGGTAATTCAACAGTTTCCTTAACTTCAACGATTTGGTCATCCAAACCACCGATAATGTCATAGGTAACATCAGGCTTAGTCTCAATTTCCATACCTGAAACATTTGCATCCTTTTCAGAAGGCAATACTTCCACTACACCAAAGGTCTGTTGATTAAGTGCAACTCTTGAACCTGGTTTCAATAAGTCTTCATCTATGAATTTTGAATAGTTAATGAGGAAACTTGGACCAGTGCTGCTTTTTACAGTTAATCTGGAATCATCAATGACCTCAGTAATGGTTGCTAATACAAGAGGTGGTGATCTAAATCTTTCAACTTCACCCCTTAATGATTTTAACTCTCTTTCTAAACGTATTTTTTCGTTTTCAGTTAGAATCTTATCTTTTTCAAGCTTTCTAACCTTCCACATAAGGTTGCGTTTAGTTTTTTGATTTTCTGCCTTGAGTAAATCTATTTCTTTTTGAAGTTCTTCAGCAGATTTAGGTTCCTCTACATCTTCAATTCTAGTAGGGGTGTTAATTTCTGGAACTTCATTTGGAGAATCTTCCATATTTACTCCTCCTTTCAATTAAGATTATATTATAATTAAATCAATATTATGATTTTTGATAAATAATCCTTAAGAATTATTTATTTTCTTATTTAACATTTTATTTTACATTTTACATATTTTTTCGATAACTTTATAGAAAAAATAGTTACTATAATTAATTAAACTTTGTCTTTTATAAATTTTACTAAATATTTCTCTAAAATAAAACAATCTTTATAAAAGAAAACGAAATTAATAAAAGAAACTCGTCATATAGTAAAATTTCCATAAGGTCATCTAAATAAATTCGTAGACAATAGAATAATATATCAATAGTTATATATATATTTTTCTTAATTTTTGTAAGTAAAATAAATCAGATATTATTTTTATGAAAAATAGTTTTAATAATCTTTAAAAAAATTAATAAAAAATTCAAACAAATTTTTATTGAAAAACAAACAATAGAAATAACTAAAAATTAGTTTTTAATAATTTAAATAAAGATAAGCATTAAATAAAAATTAGTTTAAAACAAGTAATAAAAGATAAAATTAAAAAGAAAAAGCATAGAATCTTAATAGCTTAATCAAGTAAAGAATTTTAGAAAATTAAAAAATCCAATAATTATGGAGAATAATTATTACCCACAATCATTGAAAAATTTTCTATTAAAAAAGATCATTTCCTTTTAATTTTTACTATGCTTCCTAAAGTGTTTGGACCTGAAGAAGCACTTTTAAAGGATTCTAAATCCATAGAGTCATATTTTTCAACAAGCTTAATGTTTAAGGTCTTTTCAAGCTTACGAGCTAATTTCAAATCAGGTTCCATCTTACCGGATTCAATCCTATTTATTACAGAAACCTTTTCATAAATTTTAGCGCCTAATTCTTCCCTAGTCCATCCTTTAGACTCACGAGCTTGTCTTACAAGAATATTGAAATCTTCTACAAGCTCATCCATAGGCTCTTCTCTTCTAGGTTGTGTTGGTTTTGGTCTAGCTTTTGCATTAGTTTGTTTTCTACCTTTCTTATCACGAGTTACAAATTTCCTCTCATGAGGAGTGTCTCTTTGAACTCTACCAAACTTAGCACAGTCTGGACAAACCAATAAAACTGAACCGTCAATTTTAGTTCTTACAGCTTTCCCTTCTATTTCTTTACCACAGATTTCGCATTCCATATATAAATATATTGCATTCTAATTATATATACTTTTTATAATTTTTTAAAAAATCAAAAAATTTTTCTTAAAACGAAAAACAGACAATAAAATGAGTTTATTAATTAAAATAATGCTAAAGAAATAAATTTATGAAAAAAGATAAAATTTTAAAAGAAAATATAAAATTTCTAAAAAAAAGTAATTAGAATATTAAAGAAAATAGTAAAAATGAAAAAAATAAAAAAATAAGAAAAATACTTACATATAAGTATTTACAGTATCATTAGGAATCTTTTTACGCAATTTATAATCTTTCATTTGAGTTCCAGTTGTTTTATTAGAGTAATACCCTTTAAAGACCTTTCCCTCTTTAATTATTTTGCTTAGCTCCCTATAACCATCATAGGTATTGCTTACCACAACAATGTGGGCAGGAGGATGAATCTTCTTAACTTGGACAATAGCATCAGGAGTGTCTTCCTTTACACGAAATGCAGTTGCAACTTTAGATTTTGTTCTTAAAGGAGCCTTCAAAACACCTTCTACAAGTTTATCAGCAAATTTAGCATCCACTTTTTTCGGTTTAGTCTCCAAGGTCAAATTTGCATGTCTTTCAACATCCGCAATTGCATTTAAAACTTTTGAATTATTTTCGCCTCTTATCAATATCAAAGCCATAGTATCACTGTGTTTTATGTTTAAAAATAGATACTATAAGTTAATAATAAAAATGAAATTTAAAATTTGTTTAAAGTAAATTAATCTAATCCTAAAAAGTTATTTGAATTATTATTTTATATAGTCTCTTTTTTATATTAATAATAGTTTATTTCTTCTTATTTAAAAAGATTACTATAAATTAACTAATTTAACTTATAAAAAATATTATTTTAAAGACAAAATGCTAAAAATAACTGAAATAAAAAAATAAAATAGATAAAAAAAGCATATGAATAGAAGAAGAGGAAAATAAAAAAATATTAAAAAAAGCATACAATAAGAAAACTAAAAATAAAAAAATATTAAAAAAAGAAAAGGTAAATGCTAAAAAAGCATTTTATGAAACACGATCTTTAAATGATTTTAACAGCCGTGTTCTAAATATCACAAGAACAATTAGAACAAAACCAATAGCCGTTTGAATTGTACCTAAAATAGTAAGAACCATTGAATTTATAGGTAAATTCCAAGCTGGTGAACTTCTGCCATTAGGCAACGGATTATAGTAGACACCTACAGCACGAACATCAGGCTTTACATTCAAGTCGCTTGGCTCTACATAATCTACACCAACAATCAGACCGTTATTGATACCTCTATTAATGGAACCTGCTATGGTAGATGCATTATAACCATATTTCTTGACAGATGCCTTTACAACTTCTCTGGTAATATCAGGCAATCCTAATCTGTCACTACCATAAACAGAAACAGATACTGCATCCTTAGATACTGTAATGGAATCAATCAATACATCAGTAGCTGAATTAACTGATAATTCACTGCCACAATAAGGACAGACATTATAGCGTTCAGCATCAGGGTAACCGGTAGCCCAACCACATTTGCCACAGGATTTTGAATAATTTTCATCCATTGGATAACCTGTAGTGTTTACTTGGTCTGGAACAAACATGTCTCCAGTACTTATACTGGATACAAGATTTACTGCACCCCCACCGTATTTCTCACCAGAGTCAACTGCAACCTCTTCCATAGCCTTACCTACAATATAGGTAGCTGGATAACCATCCCTAATCATTTTACCTATATTTATAGCTGTTTCTCTACGGACTCTCTCTGCAGTACCTGATAATGGGTTACCTGCACTATTTCTTAAGTGAATAATAGCTCCTTTAGAGCCTTGAGGCAATTGTACAACTCCCCCATTATGGTGAGTAATCTTAATGGTTCCTGAGTCATCCACAACAATAAGGAAAGCGTTATAATCTCCACCAATAGCTGCTCCCATTGATGGTCCACCGATTACCAAACGAATCCCATCAAAACTGCCTGCTAAAGCAGCAGCAGATGACGGAGTAGCTCCATGCTGCATAGCTGCAAGTGCATCAATAATCGCATAGTTCCTTTCTGTACCATTACCTTCCCCCCCGGAAAGCATAGCGTATCCATCATTCTTAGACATGATGAATGAAGACTGGAACATGTTGTTTGCAAAGGACATACTTCCGGCAGCAGCTCCATTTGGATCTTCTCCGCTAGGGTCAGTAATAACAATTACGTTACAAGTAGCAGAAACAGTAGCGATTACTGAAAAGAGCATTAAAACTAAAAATATTAAACCAATGATTTTATTTAATTTAAACTTCAAATTTTAACCTCCTAACCTGCTATACTGTAATTATAAACACTTTTTGATGGTTCAGATTGAGTAAAATCTGTAGAAGTGGTACTATTTCCAGTAATATTAATAGTTGAGAAATCTTCAATAACAGTTACGGTAACAATACCGGTTTCCTTATTTACAGTTACATCAGCTCCTGCAATTGGAGCGATAGTAGTACCTGGAATTGTTGACCTTTTTACAAATTTCTCGGCATTCGCCTCGGCTTCCGTCACGGGCAGCTCTCTTATTGATGTTTTCAATATGTCACCATCAATATAACTGCCTTCTCTTAAACCTGAATTTTCTACATTATATCTAATATTGTCAATAGGAACTATATCATTTCCCTTAACAATAATACCTGCAATAGGTACACCTTCTTCGACTTCAGCAGAGGATGCATATGCTACATAGATAATCAATCTACCGCATAAAATTAAAATAAATGCCAATAATAAGATTATTAAAGTATCTCTTCTAATTTTAATAAACATAACATTCCTCGATAAACATTAATAATAAAATAATCAATTAATAATAGTATAATAAATTATTATATAACTATTTATTTAATTTACATATTATTAATAGTTAACTATGAAATTTTTATGAAAAATAAGAATAAAAGTTTAAAAAAAAGTTTAAAATAAAATTCTAAAAAAATAAAAAAAAACTAAATAATTAAAAAAAAAGTTTAAAATAAAATTCTAAAAAAATAAAAAAAACTAAATAATATTTTTTAAAGATAAGAAACACAATCAATATTAAATTAAAAAAGAAAAATAATAAAAGAAAAAAAGAAAAATAAAAAAAGTTCTTTAAAGATAAATTCTCTAAAAAAAATAAACTAAAATCACATTTTAGTCATTAAATCCATAATAGAAAATGGATCTCCCTCTTTTCTAACTGGAGGAGCTCCACCGAATGCAGCCATAGCATTCTTCTTAAAGTCCTCATTAGCTCTTCTAGAGACCTCACCGAATATCATCTTATACGCTTCACACTGAGGGTCGACAGCCTTTGGGGATTGGGTAGCCACAATTCCATTATATGGGCATCCGCCTCTGCAGAATCTTATAAACTTACAGTCTGCACAGTCCTCATCAACAAAGTTCTTAAACTCCATTAACTTAGCCCATGCTTCAGATTTCTCCAAATCTTCCATGGAAGGCTTATCATAAACATTACCCATAATATATTCATCCATTCCAACAAAGCGATAGCAAGGATAGATTGAACCGTCATGACCGACAGCTAAGGTTGTTCCCATACAATCATTAAATGTACATAGTGTTCCCACTCTTCTAAGACTGCTTTTTGCAATATGGTCCAAATCCATTATTACAAACTTGTCCAAATCGTATAAGTACTTGTCTAACCAATCTATTAAAAGTTTTCCATGCTCCTCTTGAGGAAGGGCCCAAGGGTCTGCATTATCCCCACGAAGTGAAGGCAATGCTGCATGTATTTTTAGGTTCAAGCCATTAGCCTTAAAGAAATCATAGATTTCATCAGAGAAATTCTTAGAATAGGAAGTGAATGTGCAAACAAAATTGATTTGTATGTCATGCTCTGTAGCCAATTTTACAGATTTCATGGTCTTATCAAAGTAGCCTTCACCCCTTTGATAGTCATTGATTTCCTTTGGACCATCAATGCTTGTACTGATAGCTATATTATATTTTGAGAATAATTCAACCATCTCTTCATCTAAAAGCCATAGATTACTTTGCAATGAAAATCCTTCAGTTTCATGAGTTTCTGCATCATTTAAAAGTGGAAGAGCCTCCTTATAGAAATCATAACCTGCAAGCAAAGGTTCTCCACCATGAAAAGTAAAATGGACAGGTTCATCCCTAAAATCAGCCAACCATTCAACAATCTTATGGATTACATCAATATCCATCAGTTCTGCATTTTCCTCAGAGCCCCAACAGTAGGCACAATTTGAAGGGCAACCTAAAGTTGGAATAATCATTACATGAAAAGTCATACTATCCCCTAAAATAAACTACAAACTATCATTGAAATTATAAAAATGAATTATATAATAAATTTAAATAAAAATGTAATAAAAATGTTTTAAAAAATAAAAAAATATTATAATTTTTTATTTAATTCTGTGATAAGGTCTTTTTTAATATTTTCTCCTTCAGATTTTTCATAATCTTTACCGGTTTCAAAAATAAAACCACAGTTATCACATTTGAACTCTTTCAATTCAGCATGAGCATGATGATTGTCAATAAATCTTCTATGAGCAGTTTTATCTTGAGAACCGCATTTTGGGCATTTTGCCATAAGATCTTCAAATTTCATTATATCTCTCCTATATTTTTGATTAATTATAAATTTTAATTATAATAATTTTGTTTGTCATTATTAATATAATTTAATAAAAATTTAGATTTAAAAAAATTTTAAAAAAAGTCAATTAAAAAGAATACTAAACTTATTAATCTATTAAATAAAATTTATATATAATCATAAACTTAAATATAGTATATTACTCAATATAGTAATTTATTGAATGCTATATTTTTAAATGCCAATCATACATTAATTGACTAATTGGCATTAATTCTAAAAAATCTAATTTTATTGTGTGAAGAAATATGACTTTAGAAATACTGAAAAAGGGAACAAGTGAAAATTTCCTATTAAAACAGATAATTAGGAAAAATTTCACATCCAAATACAAGGATTCAATATTAGGTGTCCTATGGAGTTTCTTTAACCCATTAATTACAATGGCACTGCTGACTGCGATTTTTTCAACAGTCTTTGCTAAAAGTATTGAAAACTTCCCTGTTTACTTCTTAACTGGACGTATTGTAATAGATTTCTTTAATAGCGGTACTAAAATAGCTATGACTTCATTTAAGAGAAACAGAAGTATTCTTAATAAGATTTATGTGCCTCGATATATTTTCGCATTAGGAGGGATCTGTTCTGAGTTTATAAACTTCCTAATGTCTGTTATCGTACTTATTGCAATCATGATAGTTACACAAGCTCCATTCTATCCTATGGCCTTGCTTTCTGTCATACCAGTATTCACATTGTTCTTACTAATCGTAGGAGTGGGATTAATACTATCAATTCTATGTACCAAATTCAGTGATATTGAGTACTTATATAGGATATTTACAAGCCTGTTAATATATGCATGTGCAATATTTTATCCTATTACCATGGTTCCGCAGCCACTTAGAGGATATATGGAATTAAATCCAGTTTATGGAATTATTGCTCAATTCAGAGAGTTTGTAATGTTTGGAAGATTCCCATCAATGAAACTAATGCTAACAACTTTCCTATTCTCATTAGCATTGTTTATAATTGGAATTATAGTATACCGCAAATATAAAAACAGAATAACTTTAGAATTATAAGAAAAAGAAAAATACATGCAAATAATTAAAGGAATTAAAAAATTAAAAAATTTATAAAAGATACATCTTAAATTGATTAAATCAAAATTATTCGAAATTAAATTATTAAAATATGGAGAGTTAACTATGAGTGAGGAAGAAAATAATAATAAAATAAAAACCCAAATCATACCGGCTATCCATAATACTGTTTCTTTTCGTACTTTCCTTAAAACAGAAGATAATAAACCTATCTCTGATGAAAAAGTCAAATATATTTTCTACAGAACAAATGGGGAAAAAATTTCAGAATATGACCGTACAAGCGATGAAAACGGAATGACCCATATTACATTAAACATTAGTTCTGATGTTTATATTGAAGTGATTTATAAAGGCAATAGCCAATATGAAAAAAAGGAATTGCTTAGCTATAAAACAAAGCCTACACAAGAGGAAAAAGATTTAAAAAAAGGTCACAGTTATCAGAAAAAAATAGCTTCTGAAAAATCTGGGGAAAAGAAAAGAAAAAGACAAGAAAAGATAAAAGAGTTTAATGAACATCAAAAAGTTCTTGAAGAAGCACAGAATGATAATATTGCAATTGAATTAAAGAATGTCACATTAAGCTTTAAGGTTGGAAAAGATAAAATTGATAATATCAAAGAATATGTCATAAGAACCATTAAAAGAAATAAGGAAAAGAAGACAATATTCAAAGCGACAGATGACGTTTCATTGAAAATTTATAAAGGGGAAAAGGTTGGACTAATCGGATTCAACGGTGCTGGAAAAAGTACCTTGCTTAAGATTATTTCAGGAGTATACACCCCAGATGAAGGTGAAGTAAATATTAACGGTAATATTGCTCCTTTATTATCATTAGGAGCAGGTTTTGATAAAAACTATTCTGGAAGAGAAAACATCTTCTTGAATGGAGCTATTTTAGGCTACAATGAAGAGTTCCTAAAGTCAAAATATGATGAAATACTTGAATTTTCCGAACTTGAAGACTTTATTGATCTTCCTGTAAAAAACTATTCCTCAGGAATGCTTTCAAAACTTGGATTTTCCATAGCAACAATTGTTGAGCCAGACATCCTTATTCTTGATGAGGTTTTAGGCGTTGGAGATGTAAACTTCAGGAAGAAAAGTAGAGAAAAACTAAATTCATTAATAGAATCAAACATTACTGTTCTGTTAGTTTCACATTCAATTAAGGAAATCAGGTCCATTTGTGAAAAGGCTATCTGGATTGACAAAGGAAAAGTTAGAGAAATTGGTGAAGTCAACCAAGTCTGTGATAACTATCTAGAAGCAGCTAAAAATGCAAGTAAAGATAAAACTAAAAAAATAAAACCTAAACGGTTTTAATTTTTCTTTTTTTATTAAAATGAGTAAAATTATAAGGAAATAAATTCTTATAATTTTATAAAATTTAAATTAAAAAAAAATAAACTAATTTTAAAAAAATCATCTTTTTCAAAGTTATATAAAAAAAATAAACTATTTTTTAAAAAAAAAATCATCTTTTAAAGGTTCTGATAACCTTATCTTTTGTGATTTTAAGCAAAACGCCTACACCATGAGTTACAGGGTCTTTTGTTGATCCATCAACATCATATCGAACAGTTATAGGAACTTCAACTATTTTTAAACCAGCTTCAGAAGCATCTACAAGCATTTCGCTTTCTATTCCAAATCCAGTGTCCTTAAATCTAAAGCAATCCCTAGCTTTAGGGGAAAATGCCCTGAAACCGCTTTGAGAATCTGTAACTTTAATTCCTGCTGAAATGTTTGTTGCAATATCCAAAACCTGCTGTCCGATTCTTCTATATGCTGGAGTGTTCTCCTCATGTCCATAAAGATATCTGCTTCCATTAACCAAATCAGCACCATCTTCAAGTATAGGCTTTAGCACAATTGGAATCTCTTCAGGATTATGTTGGCCATCACCATCAATTGTAACTATAATTGAATCATCTTTAACCGCTTTAAAACCGGATTTAAGAGCCTCACCTTTACCTAAATTAGTTTCATGATTAATAAGTTCAGCACCAGCTTCTAAAGCAATACCAGCAGTATTATCTACACTGCCATCATTAACTATAATCACTTCATCAACATATTCCAATGTCTTCTTGATTACATCAGCCAAAGCTGCCTCTTCATTGTATGCTGGAATAATAGCCACTGTCTTTGTCATTTTTATCACGAAAAATAGAAATATTGAAAACGAATAATTAAGAAAAATTATACCTTAAAAAAGGAATAAATGAAAAAATAATAGGATTAACTAAAAAATGATAAATAAGGAATAATAATTGATATATTATTAATCCTCAATTCTATAATACCATTTCATCCATTCTACAGTTCTTTTTATTCCTTCTTTTGGAGAAACCTTAGGGTCATGTTTTAAGTCACGAATCGCCTTTGAGAAGTCAATTGTTTTTACTTTAGTGGTAAACTCTTCAGCAGGAGTGTAAGTAACTAATGAATCATCTACACCAACAGCATCCAAAACCAAATCAGAGTATTCTTCAATAGTCATTTCCCATTCCTGTTTACTTCCTACATTATAAACTTCTCCTGGAATGAAATTGTCTACGATGTTTGCAAATGTGTTTGCAGTGTCTTCAACATAATCAATGATTCTCTTATGTCCTTTGTGAACGGAATAAGGTAATCCATGAAGTGCTTTATAAATAAATATAGGAATGAAACCCTTATAAGGAGAATAAGCTTCATGAGGACCATAACAGTTTACAGGACGAACCCTTACAGTTTCAGTGCCGAACATTGTAGCTGAATTCATGCACATCAATTCGCCAGCCCATTTGGAAATAGCATAATCGTTCATTTGGTAAGTGTCCTTAATTGGCCTGTTTTCCATAACATCTTCAGTCATTATTCCTTCATAATCCCCATAAACTTCAGCAGATGAAAATGAAATCATTCTAAATCCTAATTTTTCCTGAAGGCGAATCATATTCTTTAATCCGATTACATTGGTTTCCCAAAGATTCTCATAATATCCTTCACCATTCCATCGGCCATACTCTGCAGCCAAGTTGTAGACATAATCAAACTTATCATTATCATCAAAGATACGTTCCATTTGACGATAATTACGAATGTCTCCCCTTACATAATCAGAATATGAGTCAGAATACAAGTCTGCTTCATCCTCATGATGCAAAAGGTCTACAGACAAGACCTCATGCCCTCTGCTTCTAAGTTCATTTACAAGATTAGTTCCTATAAATCCGCTTCCGCCTGTTACCATAATCCTTTGAGTTTCCATAATTAATCTCCACATTAAATATAATAAATAATAATTAATAACAATTAATAACAGCTAATAACAATTAATAGCTAATAATAATAATTAATAGCTAATAATAATTAATAGTAATAATAATTAATAGCTAATAATAATTAATAATAGTTAATAATAATTAATAAATACTTAAATATCAATTTCATCATAGCTTTCTGGTTTTTTGCCTCTGATTCTATCCCAGAATCCTTGCTCTTCAAATTCATTCAAGGTATATTTCAATTGGGCTAGCTTTCCATATGCAATGTCTAAACGATTTTCCAAGAAAAAGGTTCTTTGATTCTTGCGAACCCTTAACTTATTGAAATCGCTAGTCAATCTTGCAATCTCATGATTAGCTTCATCCAGCTCTTTAGTCAATTTCTTGATCAATTCATTTAATTTTTCATTATCATCCCGTTCAGTCTGAAGGTATCTTCTAAGAACATCAATCCTATGCTTTAATTTTTGAGTATTTAGAGCCAATTCCTCTATGTCATATTGGCGAAGCTCCATTTCCATTGATTCGAATTGGATGATAGCGCTGGAAAGCTTTTTTCTCTCTATGGCAAAATGTTCAATCCTATCTTCATAAGACTCACATCTTTCCTTAAGAATACGATTTTCTTTCCTATATTTGGAAAGTTGAGCTTTTAATTCCTCTATTTCCTCTTCGGGACTTTTATTATTAACCATTTAATCACACAGTCAAGATATTCTTAAAATAACATTAAAAAA
>ONYG01000004.1 GCA_900321995.1 uncultured Methanobrevibacter sp.
TTTTTAAGCAAAAAAAATCAAGAAATTATCCTTTTTAAGCAAAAAATAGTTAATTTTAAATTAAAAAGTTTCTTTTTTAAAACATAATCATTAGATAGCAAAAAAAGCAATTATTAAAAATAGTTAGTCAAATAACGAATAAAATAAAAAACTAATAAAAAAAAGAAGAAATGAATAATTCAAACTAAAAGTTTGATTATAACAATTCTTTTCTTAAATCAATTGTATCCTTTAAGTCTGGACCAGTTGAAATGATAGTGACTGGAACACCAGTTTCCTGTTCGATTTGGGAAATAAAGTCTCTAGTTTCTTGAGACAATTCAGAATAGTTTTGGACACGAGCACAATCAAATAACCTATCAACACAGGTTAAAGCAATTTGTGTAGCTCCATTGATTCTACAGGACTCTTTAGCAAGTTCCATATCAAAATAACCTATCCTTCTACGTCTACCAGTTACAACACCATATTCTTCAAGTCCTTTGCTTTCAGCTTCCTCTTGAGTCATTTCAGTTGGGAATGGACCTTCTCCAACTCTAGAAATATAAGATTTGAATACAGCATAGACTTCATCAACTTTAGTTGGTCCTACACCAACGTCTGCAGCGAATGTGGATGCAGTAGTGTCCTTACTGGTAACATATGGATATGTTCCATAATAAAGTGAAAGAGCAAAACCTTGAGATCCTTCAATGAATACATCCCCACCTTCATCAAGAGTCTTATTGCACTCAAGAGAAACATCTGCAATATAATCTTCAAGTTCAGGAATATCTTTTGCAAGGTCGATTGTTCTCATTACACGGTCTGAATTAGCAGGTCCACAACCAGAACCTGTACTTCCAATTTTTTTAGCTAAATGCTCTGAAGATTTATCTCTAGACATATGATCTTCATTAATAATAGCGCACCTTGAGTCAATAGACATTCTTCCCTTTACATCGTATTTGCTTAAGTTTTCAAATTCAGAAAACAATACATCAGGATTAACCAATACTCCTGCACCAATCATAAGTTTAGCACCAGTATGCACAAAACCGGATGGGGTTAATCTTAAGCCATATTTTTCTCCGTTAAATTCTACAGAATGTCCTGCATTTGGTCCGACACCTGCACGAGCTATGATATCAGGTTTATCATTATCACAAAGGTAAGTGATACATTTACCTTTACCTTCATCTCCCCAAGCTCCTCCAACTAATATACTACAAGTCATCTATAATCTCCTTTTAATATATACATTTTAAGTTTCTTAGATAAAACATCTGCAAATCAATATGAAATGATTTGTTAAAATAATAATCTCAGTTAAAATAAATGAAAATGATTTTTAAATAAAGCAAATAAAATCATTCATTAACTTAACTTTATTTAGTAATTAAGTAATAATTCATAGTTCATTGACCATATATATTTTATTTTTTTATCCTTATAAATATTATCCTTATATAATTAAGTAGATATAAGTCAAAAAATAGAGGGGAAAATAAACTCAAGCTTTCTCTAGAATTTCCAAAAGTTTTTGAAGATACAAGTATCTTTCATATTTCCACTGTTCATTATTGCCTAAGAATTCATCAAGAACACGGGAATTCATTTGACGAAGGATAGATAACTGAATAATGTTCTTTACATCAGAATCTATCTTACCTTCTAGAATCAATTGGCCAAATCCTGTGCTGATTATTGAAAAATCAAGCATCATAAGCTCGTCATAAAAGTCCAAGTCACAGATTATTTTTTGAATGTTTTCATCCTCTATAATCCTATCATCAAAATCATCAATTTGAATGTCCCATGATTCTAAAATCCAAATAAAGCATTCTATTATAGGTGTATCTGGATTATCTATTAACCAATCACATAACTCACAAAATGCAAGATAAGCCTCTTCAGTACCAAAAGGTGCAAGCTCATCCAAATAATTCCAAAAGAACTCATAATCTGCTAATTTTACAGCCCTTGGATGAGGAATCTCATCAAAAAACAAATCATGATATTCTAAAAAATTATATCCTTCCTTTAATTGATCCATAAATACACCAAATAAATATACTTTTCTTAAATAAATGAAGCATTTTCACAGAGGAAATCCTCATTATACTCTTCATCAGTTCCTTTCTTATTCAAATAATCTAAATAATATAAAATCCATTCATTAGAAGACCTTTTAATATCCTCATCATCCAATGATTCAAAATCGTTAAAGCATGAGATGAAATCTCCTTTTACAATAATCGCAAAGTTATCCAATTCAAAAGATAAAGTAAAGTCATAACTGTCCTTTTGAGATGGAAGCTCAACTAAAACTTTCTTTTTATCATATCTTTTAATCAAATCAAATAAATAATTAGGATTTTGGAATTTAAATCCTTTGATGTCTTTTGAGAATTCCCTATAAAAATAGGAATCAGCATCACTCAATTTACAGTCTGAATTTAGAATAGAATCTAAAACTTCATTTTCAAGGCCTAAAAAGTCAAAAGAGGATTCATCAGTATAAAGAATAGATAAATAGATATTTTCACCAAATCGAATTGCCAATTCTCCCCTATAATCATTATAGACTGATTCCTGTACAGGCTTATACTTATTTACAATAGCCTTTGACAATAACTGAAGATTTTCAAATTCCAAATAAAGTGAATTGGAATTCCTATCTATCTCTAACCATATCCATTTTCCATGAGCTATGGCTTCTTCTATAATTTCAAAAGAGCGGCTATTCATCTAATCCCCTAAAAACTAATAAAACAAACTTCTTATAAAAATAAAAAAAATAAACATAGTAAAATTTATAAAACAATCCAAAAAATTTTGAATAAATTATAAAATAAAGGAAAATCTTAAAAATAGAATCAATCTTCTTTATTATTTAATTCAATGAAATCATCTAATGCCCCATCCATTGAATATTCCTTAGTCTCATAAGACTTTTGCCAATTAAAGTTTTCTATTTCTATTCTTTCATCAATAGTTTCATTCCAATTGATAGTGAAACCATTGGAAATCAATTCATCCCTAACAACTTTTGCAATATTGAGGCATTTCTCTTCATCATATTCAAAGTCGCCGAAGGCAATGCTTAATATGTTTTCATCAATTGCTTGCTCTATATCTTCAAAGCTATAGAAACAGAAGCCATCCACTTCATACTTATTGTTTCTAAGGTGAGTGAAAAGTTCAAAAGCATCAGCGATTCCCTCTTCCACATCATATCCAGCATTATGAATAGTTAAAATATTATGATTTTTGGATAAGTTCAAAAATGAATTCTTAAGATTCAAAAAGTCATCTGAATCATTCATTGGGCTTTCAAAACTTTCCATATTTGATGAGAATAATTCTAAAAGCTTTTCTTGAGGAATGTCTTCCTCTATAAATTCATCATCAATTATCTCAATGATTTCTTCTTCACTATAGAATCCTATTTTCAGCAATAACTGAATTTCAAAGTTTATTTCATCAATCAAATCATTATCCATAAAATCACATTATTAATCCAATTGTAAAATTCTTAAATAATTAGCTGAATGCCAAAATTGAAAAAGATTTATCCAAATAATTTAAAGTGAAATTAGAATATAAAAAGCAAAATTAAGCTAAAATAACTTTAATACTTTGAATATTTCTTCTTTCAGTCAAACCAACAATTATCTTATCATCACCAATTTTAACAAGAGCAAAATCATCTCTGTCCTTAAATTCATATCCTTTAAGGACGGCATATGATTCTAAAGCCTTTAAGTGATTGACTTCAAATCTGCGATGGAAATCATTAATGATATTAGCAAACTCATCAGGGTCATTAGATAATGGAATTTCATCTGATTTTAATGTTACAAAGAAGACGAAACTTCCATAATTTACTGCACAGTAAGCGTCATCCCCAAATAAGGAAGATACAGTCATTGCTAAAATATGAGCTTCATCAAAGCTTGCAGCAAACATGCTTTCTTTAAATTGAACAACATTATTAGTTTCTCCAAACTCCTTAACCTCTTTTGCCTCACGGATAAGTTCCTCAGGAAAACCTATTTCCTCATTATCCCATGCCCAAGACCAAGAGTATTCATCAGGGTCTAGGAAACCTAAAAGCTGAATAGGAAACTTCTTATCTTCAAATTTAACTATTCCTTCTTCAATTTCCAATTCTGGCCCATTATCTCCAACAAGTTTAGATAAATTTTCTTGTTTTTCTAAAGCAAGAGCCCCATATTTAGAGAATAAATCTTGCAAGTCATCATTTTCACCAACAAGGCTAAAATTAGATTCCATCTTATCACCAAAATAATTGTTAAAAATTAAATAATAAATTAAATTAACTAATCAAAATTTCTGCTAAATTAATCTGCAAATAATATCAGGCAAATTAATACTAATAATATCCTGCAAATTAATCTGCAAATAATATCAGGCAAATTAATACTAAATATATCTTGCAAATTAATAGCACAGTTATACAATATTTGCTAAATTAAAGTTCAACTATAAAATTACAAATTAAATAAGTTAACTAAATGAAAAATTAAAAAAATAATAAAAAATGATAGAAAGATTTAAATTAGAAAGATAATTTAGATATTCTGCTCATTGCTTCCTTAGTGTTTTCTAAAGTGTTGAATGCAGTTAATCTTAAGTAGCCTTCACCACTTGGACCAAATCCAGAACCAGGAGTTCCTACAATATTAGCTTCTTCTAAAAGAAGGTCAAAGAAGTCCCAAGATTCCATATCATTAGGAGTTTTTACCCAAATGTAAGGAGAGTTTACCCCACCATAAACATTTAATCCAATATCTGATAAGCTTTCACGAATGATCCTTGCATTTTCTAAGTAATAATCAATGTTTTCTTTAATCTCTTTTTGTCCTTGCGGAGAATAAACCGCTTCAGCAGCCTTTTGAACAGGATAAGAAACACCATTGAACTTAGTGGTTTGTCTTCTGTTCCATAATGCATTTACTGATTGCTCTTCACCAGAGGAAGTCTTGATTTTAATTTCCTTAGGCACTACAGTGTATGCACAACGGGTACCTGTAAATCCTGCAGTTTTTGAAAAGCTTCTAAACTCAATAGCAACTTCCTTAGCACCTTCAATTTCATAAATGCTGTGAGGAACATCATCTTCCCTAATGAAGACTTCATAAGCAGCATCAAAGAGAATTAATGCATCATTTTCCTTTGCATATTCAACAAACTTAGCTAATTGATCTTTAGTTAAAGTGGTTCCAGTTGGGTTGTTTGGGAAACATAAGTAAATCAAGTCGACATTTTCCTCAGGAAGTGATGGCACAAAGTCATTTTCTTCAGTGCATGGAAGATATACAATGTTTTCATACATTCCATCATCTTTAATGAGGCCAGATCTTCCTGCCATAACATTTGTATCAACATACACTGGATAAACAGGGTCAGTTACTGCAATGACATTGTCTAAATCAAATATTTCCTGAATGTTACCGGTGTCACATTTTGCACCGTCTGAAATGAAGACTTCATCAAGGTCTAATTCAATTCCATATTTATTAAAGTCGTTTTTAATAATTGCTTCAGCTAAAAAGTCGTAACCTTGTTCTGGACCATATCCCATAAAGGAGTCTGCTTCAGCCATTTCATCAACAGCATCTTTAAAAGCGTTGATAACAGTAGGAACTAAAGGTTTTGTAACATCACCAATACCCATTTTAATAACGTTTTTATCTGGGTTTTCTTCCATATATTTAGCTGCACGTCTGTTTACTTCTACAAAAAGATAACTGTTTTGCAATAAAAGATAATTTTCATTGATTTTTACCATTATTTCACCTTAGCCAATAAAATAATTTAGTTAAATAATTTTGATAGTTGAATTTATTTAGAAATTGTGTAAAATTTGTTTAAAACAATAATAAATTTTACAATCATCTAACACTTAAATATTTATAAAATATCTTATATAAAACTGTTGTAAATACTTAGATAAGTTAATCAGGCAAATAATTAAAATCCATAAAACATGAAGAAAAAATCCAATGGAAATAATATAATGCTATACTAAAAAATAATCTATAAATAAAATAAAAAAGATATACATATATTACTATAATCTATAACTTATATAGAATATATAGTAAACTTAAAATTAGCTAAAAAGGTTTATAAATAAATTTCTCTAATGTAAATATGCAAAATTATTTATAAATAATTTTTAATTAATTTAATAAAGAAATAAAGATTAATTCGGTGAAAAAAGATGAAAGAAGTAACAGCAATACTGCTTATTGTTATTGCCTTAATAGGTATAATTTCAATAATCATTGTAAAACTCTATTATAGAGAAAAAGAAAAAGATGAAGACAAGGAAAGACTAGAAGAGTTTCTTAAATCAAGTGACTATAATTCTAGCATTGAATCACATGAGTCCATTAATTCAAGAAGGACTCGAGCAGGTTCTAAAACTGTAAAAAATATTGATCCTAACAGAGTTCAAAGAAAAAGAAGAGTCAGAAAAGTCCCTAAGGAATCTGCAAATGCTCATTTAAGTGAAGCTCAAATTTATGCTAACACTCTCCAAAACGCTTCCAATGAAGATCTATTTGGAGATTATAACGATAAGGATGGCAGTCCAAAAAGCAGAAGCATCAGAAGAGTTCAAAGAAGACCTGTTAATGCTGAAGCTACTCAAGCTAACAGTACTGCCACATTACTTAGACAAAGAGCTGAAGCTGCTAAAAATGCATCCAGACAAGCTGAAGCAAATAATGTCAGACAAGTTAAAAAGGTTAAGCCTATTGACAATGTAAGAAAAGTTCCTAGAACTCCAGAAAGAGTTAAAGAACAAATGAATAAGGAAGAAGAAGTAAAATCCTTCCAAGAACCTATCACCAAAGAGCATAAAGAAACTATTAACAGTGTAAATCAAGGAGAAAGTGAAGTAAAAGCTCGTCAAGTTCCTATGACAAAAGAGCAAAAAGAATTCATTTCATCTGAAACCGCTAAAAAGTTAATAGTTGAAGATGAAGACGGTGATGTAAAAATAGTCAAATCTATTAAGCCAGACGAAAAAATTGAAGAAATTAAAGAAACTGCTAAAATAGAAAGTGCAGAGGAAACTGCAAAAGAAACTACTGAAGAAACAAAAATAGTTGAAACTAAGGAAGTTCCTAAAGTAGAAGAAACTGCAAAAGAAACTACTGAAGAAACAAAAATAGTTGAAACTAAGGAAGTTCCTAAAGTAGAAGAAACAATAGAAACCAAACCTACAGAAGAAGCTCCTGAAGCAGAAGTCCCTAAAGTAGAAGAAACCAAACCTACAGAAGAAATTCCTTTATCAGAAAACACTTACCAAGACGATTTACATATTCTTCTCGGTAAACAAGAAGTTAAGGAAGAAGGTCCTGAAAACGAATTTGTTACAATCAATTCTGATAATGAAGAAAGCTCTGGAAATGACATATTCAGAGATGCTATAAAATCCATTAGAAACTTCAGAGGAACAAATACTACTGAACAAGCTCCTGTTAAAGAAATCAAAGAAGAAGTAGCTCCTGAAGATTATATTCATGACTTCGGAAACGGAATAGAAGAAATTGGAGATACAATCACCATAACTCCTATCCATGAAGAGGAAGAAGAGCCAAGAGATTTAGCTTATAATCAGCCAAATGAAAATGTTGATGACATCGACAAGGAAATCAACGATGAATCCTACAATAAAACAATTGATGAAGAATTAGACAAATCCTATGAAGATGTCAGCGATGAAACTTCCGAAAAAGATGCTAATGTCTACACTAAGGAAGATTACATAAAAACAGAAAAGGCTGAAGAAGATAAGAAAATCAGAGCTGAAAACACCAAAAAGATTTTAAACCTTAAAGGTGAAGGAGATAAGAAATCTTCTAAAGCTAAAAGATCAGAAAGGTCCAAAACCAGAAAAGCTCCATCAGATTCAACTCCAGATGGACAAAAAAGATTGGTATTACACGAAGCTAGAAGTGATGTTGAAGAGGTTTATATCAATGGAACATTATATGAACTTAAAGTTGGTCAAACTGTAATGTTTAACCACAACAATGAAACATATTCTAGCAGAATCCTTAGACTCAAACCAGGATATGTTGGTGTTAAATACAGATCTAAAAAGGTTTGGATTAAAGCAACAAACATTAAAAAGATTTTTTAAACCGAATTAAAATAGTTAGTTTTCACTAACTATTAATCTTTATTTTTTAAAAAAAAAACAAATCTTTTAAATTAAAAATCTTAAATAAAACCGAATTAATATTTATTTTAATTTTACTTTTTTACTTCTTTTACTTTTTTTACTTTTTTTACCCTATTTTTTTTACATTTTACTTTTTAACCTATTGCATATGACGCATATGATCTTTACCACAATTTTTTACATTTTACTTTTTAACCTATTGCATATGATGTATGTGTGTATATGTGTATGTGTGTATATGTGTATCTGTAATAATCAATCAAAATACTAAAATTTCACATAACTATAAAATAATCATATATATGATTAATTAAATTGGTAGTTACTATAACAACTATACAAATAATAAATAATAAAATTAATATTTTTATAACAATATAATGATGGCACATATCATATTAAAAAAAATAGTTAAGTTAAAAAAATATAGAAAATAAGATCAAAATTTTTATAAAAAATAAAAAAATAAAAAATAGTCGAGATATTCACTCTTAAAAAAATAATTATTTTTTAAATCTTCTAACAGTTGTCAAACATACTGTCATCATAGCCAATAACAATGCAATTATTGGGTTACCTGCCTTAACGTTCACAATATCTCTTGGTGAAACATCTGAATGATTGTCATCAGTATCATTTCCTCCACCATGACTCTTCTCGTTAACTGTAACGACTAAAACATCATGGGCTGCTTCGTACTTGTCATCACCGGAATAATCAATAGTGACATCGTATCTTCCATGAGCAAGTCCAGAAATGTCAAATGATGCCTTTCCATTCTTAACATCAGCAGAATACTTCTTACCATCAATAGTTAATGTCACTGTTCCAGTTGCATCCTTAGGAAGATTGACGACTATATGCAAGGTTTGACCCTCATCAATAGGGTCATCACTTAAGGCAGTCATATTAGGCTTGAGCTTATTGACTGCAAATGAGGCATTGCCTCTAGCAGAGTTATAATTTCTATTTCCAGAGTATTGCACCATAACGGTTTTATTGCCTGCACTTAATCCTATGATGTTTACAGTTGCCTTTCCATCCTTGAGGGGTGCAGAGTAATTTTTGCCATCAACAGTTATGGTTAGATTGCCGGTTACATTATCAGATAATTTAACTATGATTGTTTCATCTTCACCTACACTTATGTCATGGACATCGATATCCATAGTCACATTCAAGGCATTTACCTTGAATTCTCCATTTACAGAAAGACTTTCAATGTTTTTATCGCCATTATAGGTGACTGTTACAGGATATGAACCGGAATCTAAGTTATATAATCTTAAGGTAGCGGTATTTCCAGACTTTGAAACGCTAAGGATTGAAGCAAACAGCCTTTTCTTTGTTTGTCCATTAAGTTCAAGGGTTTCGGTAATTCCGTTTACAGTGACATTTACAGAACCTGGGACATCACAAGTGATGCTTATTAGAGCAAAATCTCCATAATCAATATCATCAACACTGAAAACAAGATCCGGAACATATTTATCTACAGTGACATTTCTTGAAGAGGAATTGGAATAATGGTTCAAGTCACCGGAGTAGCTGACAAGAACTGTGTAGTTTCCTGCATCAAAAGAGCCGGCATTGTAATAAGCACGACCGTCTATTACAGTAATGACTGTTGAATAATCTCCAACACTTAAGTTATATTCACCATCTACATCAGAATAAATGATTCCTTCAATCTCTTGAGGATAGACAGTGTCATATGCAACAACAAAGATGTCAGTAGGAGCCTTATAAACTTCAAAGATTGCATTTTGGATCATTGTATTGTAATTCTTATTTTCAAATGTCACATTGGCGTAATAAACACCTGCATTTAACTTAACGGATATGTTTCCAGTGCCATCTTCAACTGTAATATTATATATTGTGCCGTTTACATCGAGTTGATATGCTCCATCAGCATCTGTAGTGACCACAATTGTTGTATCATTACCATAGGTCACATTATCCACAGCGACAGCAACATTATTCGCTCCAGGTTTAACAGTAACTGATTTGGCGTCACTTGCAGGATTATAGTTTCTCTCACCTGAATAATCAACTGCAATCGGATAGGATCCGACATCCAAAATTCCTAAATTGAATTGGGCAATGCCATTTTCAACCATAATTATTGTTGTATTTCCATCAACAGTGAAATTATATTCCCCATCTAAATTGGAATGAATTATTCCCTTAAATTCCTGAGGATAGCTAAGATCAGAAACTTCAATGGTCAAAATGACATCAGCCTTATAAACTTCAAAAGTAGCATTTTGAGAGCTTGTATTATAATTTTTATTGTCAAATGTCAAATTAGCATAGTATATGCCAGCATCCAGTTTAAGGGTTTTATTTCCAAGCCCATTTTCAACTGTAATATTATATATTGTGCTGTTTACATCTAGTTGATATCTTCCATCAACATCAGCAGTCACCACAATTACAGTGTCATTGCCATAGGTCACATTATCCACACCGACAACTACATTGTTCAATGCAGGCTTTACAGCAAATGGCAAAGTGTCCATAGCAGAAATAAAGTTTCCATTTCCTGAATAATTAGCAATGATAACATAATTTCCAGCATCCAATACAGGCAATGTGATATTATCGCCAACATCAAGCTCGCCAAGGAAAGTGCCATCATGCAAGTAATATCTAATGGTTCCAGTAGCTCCATCAGACAATATGTGAGTGACAGTTGCTGTATCTGCGTAACTGACTTCAGCAGGATTCGCCTCAATTTTAAATAAAGGCGCTGAAGGATATACTGTGATACTTGTTTTGTTAAAGGCAGGATTGTAATTGTCATTTCCTGCAAAGGATATGGAGGCATCATAGGTTCCAACATCCAAAGTGCCATAATCTAGGAAGACATAGTTGTCCTTAACGGTTATGAAAGTTGAATTCTTATTGAATGTCAAGTTATACTCTCCATCTACACTAGCATAAACAATAGCTTGAAGGTTTTCAGGATAAAAGACATCAAAGGCAAAGACGATCAAATCAATATCCCCTTTATAAACACTGAAAGTGGCATTGACTGAACTTGTATTGTAATTTATATTTTTAAAGCTCACATTGGCATAATAACTGCCAGAATCCAATCTGATGGTTTTCTCTCCAACACCCTCTCTTACAGCAACATTATATACTGTTCCATTGATATCAACCTGATAGTTTCCATCAGCATCTGCAGTCACCACAATCAAGGTATCATTGCCATAGGTCACATTATCCACAGTGACAATAGCATTGTTCAATGCAGGATTGACAGTGACCCATACTGTATAATTGGCTGGATTGTAGTTGCGATTGCCAGAGCAATTAGCAGAAACTCGATAGGTGCCAGCATCCAAAAGTCCTAAATTGAAGTTGCCTACTCCATCTATAACAAGAATTGTGGTGGAAAAGTCATCAACAGTAAAGTTATACTTCCCATCTAAATTGGAATGAATTACTCCCTTAAATTCCTGAGGATAGGTTAGATTAGAAATTTCAATGGTTAAATTGATGTCTGCCTTAAAGACTTCGAACTTAGCATTTTGAGAGCTGGTATTGTAATTTTTATTGTCAAATGTCACATTGGCATAATAAATGCCTGCATCTAATCTAATGCTTTTCTCTCCAACACCATTTTCAACCGTGACATTATATATAGTGCCATTTATATCCACTTGATAGATACCGTCAACATCGCCGCAAACACTAATCAGTGTATCATTTCCATAAGTGACATTTGAAACAGTGACGGCAACATTGTTAGGAGCCTGCTTTACAGTAAGAAATGTGCTGTCTATAGCGCCTATGAAGTTATGGTCCCCGGAATAGTTTCCTATAATCATATAGTTTCCAGCATCCAATACAGGCAATGTGAGATTATCACCGACATCCAACTCACCAAGGAAAGTGCCGTCATTCAAGTAGTATTTGATTGTGCCTGTAGCACCTTCAGATAGTGTATGTGTGACAGTTGCAGTTTCACCATAAACGATTTCATCAGAGCTTATTTCAAGTTCAAATGATGTGCCTACAGGATAAACTGTAAATGTTGTATTATTAAATGCAGGATTATAATTCTTATCCCCTCTAAAGAACACAGTTGCTTCATAACGCCCTGCATCCAAAGTAGTGTGTTCATAGTAAGCGAAACTGTCCTTAACAGTAATAGTGCTTGTGTAACCAGCGATTGTCAAGCTGTAGTCACCATCCCTGCTTGCATAGACAAGGCATTCAATCTCATCTCCATAAACCTCATCAAATACAACGACTACCAAATCAATATTTGCCTTATAAACTTCAAAACTAGTGTTATGGGCAATGGTATTATAATTCTTGTTGTCAAATGTCACATTAGCAGAATACTGGCCTGCATCTAGGACAAGGGATTTCTTTCCAATTCCATTGGTGACAGTTACTTCATATGGTATTCCCAATACATGAACAATGTATTTTCCATCAGCATCAGCGGTAAGTTCGATTTCGGTGGTCTCACCATAACTAACATTATCTACAGAAACAATTACATTATTCAATCCAGGATTTACAGTGACCGAAACAGTATCCAAGGCAGGATTAAAGTTTCTATCACCAGAGTAACTGGCAGTGACCCTATAGGATCCTACATCCAAAAGTCCTAAATTGAACTCAGAAAGACCATCCTTAACAAGAAGAGTAGTGAAATAGTTATCAACAGTGAAATTATAGACGCCGTCTAAATTAGAACGGACAATTCCTTTAAATTCTTGAGGATAAGTAATATTAGAAACTTCAAGAATCAAATCAACATCAGCCTTATAAACTTCAAAAATTGCATTGCGAACTGATGTATTGTAATTTATACTGTCAAATGCCACATTGGCATAATAAACACCTGCATCCAAACTAAGGGATATGCTTCCTACACCATTTTCAACTGTGATATTGTATTCTGTGCCATTGACATCAAGACGATAGCTTCCATCAACATCAGCGGAAATCCTAATCAATGTGTCATTTCCATAGGTCACATTATCCACAGAGACATTCACCTTGTTCAATGCAGGATTTACAGCATATAATTTGCTATCCCTAGCAGGATTGAAGTTGACATCCCCTGAATAGTTGGCCAGAATCATATAGGATCCAACATCCAATACTGGCAAAATGAAATTCTTGCCAATATCCAGCTCACCGAGTAGGGTACCATTATGCAAGTAATATTTTACGGTTCCTGTAGCTCCTGTTGAGACAATAGGCATGACAGTTCCTGTATCTCCATAGGTGACTGTGGAAGGAACTATCTGAATCTCAAAGGAAGTGCTTGGCCTAAAAATCTCAAATCCTGTTAGATTCCAGTTAGGATTATAATTAGTATTGCCTGGGAAGGATAAGTTGGCTTCATATTTTCCGCTGTTTAAAGTGCCTAAATTGAAGTGGCCTACATTATCCTTGACAATTACAGTGGTTTGACTGTAGCCATTTTCATTGCCAAATCTTAAGTTATATTCACCATCTACACTTGCATAAACGATGCCCTCTACATCTCTTGGATAATATTGATCTCTGATGACGACAGACAAAGTAATATTAGCCTTATGGACTTGGAAAGTGGTGTTTTTGCAAATGTCAAAGTAATTCTTATCCATATAAGGTGTACTTACATTGGCATAATAGCTTCCTGCATCAAATCTAAGGCTTGTGCTACCAAACCCATTGTTAACAATAACATAGTAAAAATGTCCATTTATTTTAACAGTATAAGAGCGATCGACATCAGCTGTAACTTTAATGATGGATTCTTCCCCATAGATTACATCTTCAACTTCAACCGCAATATGATTGATTACCTTATCCACCCTGAATGAGGCTTCACTGCTAATGAGTGTACGGTAATCTCCGCCGCTTGTAAATGTTTGATAGTTACCTGAAGAGAGATTAAGCTGCTTTAGAGAGACCCCATCTACAACATTCATTTTAATTGTCAGGTTCTTGTCATAAGTATAATTTATGATGGTTAAATCGTATTCTCCATCATGGTCCGCCCTTAAGGTGAATGTTGTAGGGTTTCCATAAGTAACGTTGTCTGCAGTTACATTGGTATGGACAGTTCCTATTACCTTAAAGTATGTGTGGTCAAGGCTTGAAGCTGTAGAGAAGTTTCCAGGATTAAAAATCCATAAGGAATAATCCCCTAAATCCAAACCATCTATGGATAAAGTGGATTTTGGATTGGTGATATTGCCAGTTCTGACAATGTCTCCTTTGCCATCAGTAATTTCATAATTTGCGCCGTCAGTCATATTGAGGATTTCATAATTAGCCTTAAATGCATTAGGATATTCGACATCATCACAGGATAGGATATTGACTTTGCTCGGATGCCTAAAGGTTACATTAAGCTTTAGGCTTACTGTTTGATGGTCAAGAGTCAAATAGATTGTAGGATACTCTTCAGTGAAAAGGATATCTGCAGTAATGTTATTCAAATCAACCTTGGCATTGGAGAATATTGCATCTCCAGATAGCTTGGCTGAAGAGTGCAACAAATCTTCAGAAATATAATGTGGATGACTTAGTGAAGGGAGATATAAATAACCAGTTAACTTATAAGTGTTGCCCACATAAAGTTCAGTGTCATTCAGTGCTATATCAATATATAGATGATTTGGAGGATGATAATCCTCATTGGCTTTTGCCTTATGCCATATTTTCAATTCGTCCTCAAAGGTAACATAATTTTTTCCAAACCAGCACATGGTAACTGTACTATAATAACCACAATCAAATACGCTTTGACCGCTCTTTCCTGCCTTATTGTCAACAAAGGTACAATATCTTAAAGTTAATTCAGCATTTTGTGAATCAAGGAAAATTGCCCCTCCTTCCTCATTGGCACTATTGTCTTGGAATCTGCAGGAAGTGAATGTAGGGCTACAACTGTTGTTGATGTAAATCGCTCCCCCATCTTCCTCATTCACTTTATTGTTGATGAAGGCTGAGTGGGTAATCTCATGATTGATGGTTCTTGTATATACTGCACCACCATATTTTTTAGCTGTATTGCCTGTAAAATTACTATTTCTAATTACTATTTCCTTAATGGCAAAAATTCCTCCGCCCCTATTGTCTGCATAATTGTTTTCGAAACTGCATCCATCGAGAGTGGCCTTTCCATATGAGCAAACTCCTCCGCCAAAGCTTCTTCTTACGGTATTTCCAAGGACTTTATTTTTAATGAACTTGGAATTGGAGATTGTGGCATCTCCTTCGGAATATACTGCTCCACCATCATCGTTTGCCTCATTGCCCTTGAAACTGGAGCTTTTTATTGTTATTTGCCTATCAGCATATATCGCTCCTCCATTGTTATAAGCAAAATTATTATTAAAGATGGAATTCATTACTGTTGTTTCTCCATTTGAACGAACTGCACCACCAAAACTTCTTGGGTCCTTATTTCCTGTAGCCTTATTGTTCTCAAATGTACTGCCTGAAATGGTGGTTTTTCCCTCAGAATAGACAGCACCTCCATCAACATCCACCGTATTGGATGAGAAGCTACTGTCACTTATTTCTGTATCGCCATCACAGTATATTGCACCACCAAGATTCGGTGCAGAATTATCTTCGAAACTGGAATTTTTAACTGTGATGAATTCATTTGTTCGAATGGCACCACCATAACTTTTTTCGATGGTTTTTCCTGTAACTTCATTGTCGCTAAAACTTGAATCGTAAATTTTAGCACCTTTTTCAGTGTATATCGCACCTCCGTCAACATCTGCAGAGTTATCGCAGAAAGTGCTGCCGGTTATTGTTACATCATCATAGCCATATATCGCTCCACCATGCCTATTTGCATGATTTCCATCGAAGATGGAATTGTAAACTTTCACTGTTCCTTTAGAGCGGACAGCACCACCATAGCTTTTTTCATAATATTCACCATTGGCTTTATTTTTATTGAATTTAGAATTGTAAATGGTGGTTTTTCCACCACTAAAGACAGCTCCACCATCAATTTCCGCCTTATTGCTTGTGAAATTTGAATTGTCAATAGTGACATCACCCTTACTATAGATTGCACCGCCATCAATAGAACCTGCCTTATTATCTGAGAAACTGCTATGGTTTACATTTATGCCATTATCAGCATATATTGCACCTCCATACTGTGCTACATGATTGGCATTGAAACTGCAATTGTCAACTTTGATTGTTCCTTTTGAGCGAATTGCACCTCCCATATCACTTACTCCAGCTAAACCCGCTTCGGCAAAATTATTCTTAAAAACAGAATTGGAGATGACAGATTCGGCTTTGGCATATATTGCACCAGCATCTACCTCTGCCATATTATTATAAAATTCGCAGTTATTTACTGTAAGCAATCCATTTGACTGGATTGCACCTCCTGTTGGATTTCTAGTAGATATTCCTGTAGCATTATTTCCTTCAAATTTAGAGTTGGAAACAGTGACTTTTTTCTCACCATAGATTGCACCGCCATCAACTGAAGCTGTATTGGAGGAGAAAACTGCATTATCAACGACCAAATTTCCTTCAGCATAGATTGCACCGCCGTCCTTATCGGCACCTCTCCAACCTAATGAGCTCCAATCGAAATAATAACTGCGGAAAACACAATTATGTGTAAAACTATTTTTACCTGTGATTTTCAAATCGCTCTCTGCATATATTGCAGCACCAAGTTCACATACAAAATTATCCTCAAATATACAGGAATCAATATAGCATTTACCGACAGAGTATATTCCACCACCAGAACTTGGTTTAACTTGTATCAAAGGATCCACATGATATGGGTCTAGCCAATCCCTATCATTACGGGTAGTGTTTTCAATGTGGAGATTTTCCCTAAATTGTGAATTATTGATATGGGTTTCCCCTTCACAAAAGACTCCACATCCAGTGTATGCAATATTATAGTAAAAATTTAAGGAGTCCCCATAAAGATTGCCTTTAGCATATATTGCACCGCCTGACTCAACATATGCTTGATTTTGATTGAAACTGCTATTATAAACAAATACATTACCACAGCAATAGATTCCTCCACCATAAGTCCCAATTTCACTATAATCAAAGCCAGCATGGTTACTATGAAAAACAGAATTATAAACGGTACAGTCTTTTTCACAGTATACCGCACCACCAAGTCCACTGCCTTTACCGCCTCCTTCTGCTCCAAGTTGAATCTCATTATCGGAGAAATCGGTATTATTTAAAAAGAGATTGCCAAGACAAAATACTGCACCACCACGACCGCTATCAGCTTCATTGTCATAAAAATTGGTATTGGTAAATTTTAAACTTCCTTCACTATAAACTGCTGCACCGCCAGCACGGGTATAATCTATATCATAGCCATGTCCAATGGTATTGTATTCAAACACACAATCGTAAAATTCTAGAGAATTTGAGGAATAGATATTTAGTATGGCTGCACCCCTATCAATAACATAACCCATTGTGAATGTAAGATTTTTAAATATAATGCTTTTATATTGTTTATCTATGTTCATTATACGGCTTTGCAGGTTACCATTTAAAGCATGTCCATTACCATTTATTGTAAGGCTTTTTGACATTTGAATGGTGCTTCCGCCAGAGGCAAGGGAATAATTGTTAGTTAAATTTATTTCAGACCCTTCAGGAGAATCATCAATAATTCTTTGCAAAACACTGAATGAAACGTCCCTAAAATTGTCATTTTCACTGCTAAGAAGTGAAGAGGAGATATTCGCTTTGGATGCCCTATTATTGTTGCTTGTTTGAATGACCACATCATCAAGACCATCACTAATGACATCGTCACTAAGCCCAATAGCCACATCATCAAGACCATCACTAATGACATCGTCACTAAGCCCAATAGCCACATCATCAAGATCATCAGCGCTTACGCTAGCCATTGACATAAAAGCAATGCAAAAGCACAAAATAAATAGTATTTTCCTAGTCCTCATTTTACCAACTTCTTAGAAAATATCATATATTTTGAAGATTTTTCAGATATATTTTTAACAAGTTAACAAAAAATTATCTTTCCCCTTTAAGATTATCCAAACAGGTATGTCTCCCTTAGATTATGCAAAAAAGACATGCCATTTAAAATAATGCAAATAAAAAATAATGCGAATATATATCTATTAATTAATTATATTAATAATTTATATTATATATATAATAAATTTTTCTAAATAATTTGCAATTTCAATATAAAAATAGATATTTTGTGAACAAAATAGACTATTTTAAAAAAAATAATATAAATTCATTCAATTTTAAACTCGTTGATTTTCATCAAAATTAATCATAAAAGATTTATCAATCCTATTTTTAAAAACAAAGTACATATATCATCCCAATCGTATAAGCAAGCACTTGCATTCGGATAATTTATATAATAAATTATTTATATGATTAATTAGAATATCTAAACCAAATTAACTAAGTAATTTAAAAATATGGAGGAGAATCTATGATACCATTTGATGTAATTGAAAATGAACCGGAAACATGTAACTAAATTTAAATTATAATCTTTTTTCAAAATAGAAAAACATTTTCTAATATGGCTATTTTTTATAAAAGAGATAAGGAAATGTTAGAAAAGGAGGCGGGAAAATGTTAAAGAATACTCACTCTCATCGTGATTTAATGAAAAAAGAGACCCGTTCATATTCCAAGAACTATCACGACTTGAATTTTAATTATACAAATACTGTCGTAAGCATTTCAGTTCTTGCAGTGTTTCTTTTATTTGTCTTATTTAACATATAAGTAAAAAAATTAATCTTTTTATTCTTTTTGAATCATTTTAAAATTACTATTTTTATCTTTTTAAATCATTTATCAAAAAATTCATAAATATTGACTTACTATTTTTAAAAAAAAAAGAGTTTAAAATAAATTAAAAAAAAAAAAAAAAAAAAAAAAAAAA
>ONYG01000012.1 GCA_900321995.1 uncultured Methanobrevibacter sp.
TTTTCGCATCCTCCTTTAATATGAATGGGGCAATAGAGCATTTGAAAAATAATAAAAAGTGTGGAAATATCTAATTATTTATGAGCATAATAAAAGATCATTTCATCGTCTTTAATCTCATCAAGTCTTGCAAAGCCGAATCTTTCAAATTGGACAATGTCTCCAACTTTCAAGTCCTTGCAATCCACTTCACAAAGACCTTCGACGATAGAAGCATCATCCATAACCACTTTAGCTTTTAATGCATCTTTAGGAACCCATTGTATGATTCTAGCCTTAACGTCACGAGCATCCTCAAAGGATTTGCTATGGAACTTAATGTCATCTCCACTTATTTCAACATTGACAGCATCCATTAGACGGCTAATTCCATCAGTGCAGTCTGCACTTGGAATATAAACTTCCTTATCAAACAATAGAGTTCTATCTCCCCTTTCCTCAAAGTCTGGATGTAAAGGTCTAATGATTTCTATTCCTAAATCTTCTTCAGGAACATCACTGATATCTATTTTTACAGGATTTGGTACAAAGAAGTATCTGTTAACCTTTTCCTCAATGATATTTCTGTTTAAACCATAAATCTTTTTCCAGCTGATTGCAGAATCAGACATCTTAATTCCTATTTCCACCATTAGCTGTGTAATGGTTTCCGGTTGAATACCACGTCTTGCAATAGCTCTGAGTGTGCCTAATCTAGGGTCATCCCATCCGCTATAAGTGCCATCTTCTATTCCTGCCATAGCCTTAGAGGTACTTAATGCAATATCTTCCATTTTCAATCTTCCGTAATGGATGAATTCAGGAACTTCCCAACCCATATGCTCATAAAGATACTTTTGCTTTTCACTATTTGCCAAGTGATCCTTTCCTCTTAATACATGAGTCATTCCAAGCAAATGATCATCTACAGAAACAGAGAAGTTCATCATAGGGTAAACCCTATACTTATTTCCTAATCTAGGATGTTCCTCTTCTACAATTCTCATTGCTACCCAATCACGAATAGCAGGATTCTTATGATTTATATCAGTTTTAATTCTAAGTACAGCTTCCCCAGCGTCCATTTCAGGGAACTTTTTCCATAATTCCATATTCTCTTCAACAGTATTATCTCTGCATGGGCAAGCTTGACAGTTATGCTTAAGCTTTTTGAACTCTCCACCATCACATGTACACATATATGCTGCTCCACGCTTAATTAGCTCTTCAGCATATTGATAATAGATTTCAAAACGGTCACTTTGGTAATATACCTCATCAGGTTCTATTCCTAACCATTTTAAATCTTCTTGAATCAATTCATATGCAGGTTCATAAATACGCTTAGGATCAGTGTCTTCTATTCTTAAAATGAATTTTCCGCCGCATTTCTTTACATATTCCCCATTAGGAATAGCTGCTCTTGCATGTCCAATATGCAAAGGTCCACTTGGGTTTGGTGCAAAACGCATGACCACATCCTTATTGCTACCTGGAAGTTTAGGCAATCCCTCTTCTTTTTTCTGTTTTTTCTCTTCTACTGCAACACCTAACTCTTCCATTTTAGCTTTTTGCTCTTGCGGAGATAATGCATTTACTTGAGCTACTATTTTGCCTGAAATCGGTCCGATCTCTTTAGCTCTTGGTCTAAGTTCAGGTTCACTGCTCATAATTGAACCCATTACCGCTCCAGGGTTTGCACTTCCCTTATGTTTTGCTGCATTCAATAATGCATGTTTAAATACAATTTCTTCTAATTCGTCCATATAATCACTATAATCATTAATAAAAAGAATATTTATAATTTAAATAAAATTAAATCCCAAAATATTATTTTTCTAAATTAATAGTTAATTAAAATTAATTAAGATTAATTAAGATTAATTAAAATTAAGAATTTAAAAATAAATCTTAAATTATGTATTAATTTATGAAATTAAAGTTATTTAAATATAATCTATAAATAAAAAAATTGTTAATTGTTTTTTTAAAAAAAATATTTTAAAATTAAAAATCAATAAAAAGATTAATAAAAAATAGTATAGGTATACTCTAATATGTTCATAATTTAGAATAAATCCTCATTACAAACATATTAGAATGGCAAATCTCATAAAAATAGGTTACCCTATATTTATCAGACAATATTTTATATAATGTTTTTTATATTTAAATTATTCTATATAATTTCTTATTTTTTGAAATTAAGACCAAATATTTAGTTATACCTAATTTAAAATTATTAAAATCAATTTAAATTTTAAATACCTAAATAAATATAGATATATAAAATTTATAGGGATATGGAATTTTTTTTAATAGATTACTAAAAAGAGTTTCAAAAATGAGCTCCAAAGTCAAAAATATACAATAATTAAAACAGAAAAAATAAGCACCCTTAAAAAAAAAGCAATACCAAGTAAAAAAAGAGACAAATTGTGATAAATATTGGTCATTAATGATTTGAATAAAAAGTGAGAGGGAAACGATAAATATGAAGCTGGCTATAAATGTACCTTTTATTTCAAAATCATTCATTGTTAAAAAAACTTAAAAAAATACAATAATTGATTAAACCTACTATCATAATAAGTAAAAATTATTATGAATTAATTAAAAGAAATCTCATAGTAAATTCCTTTAAATCTTCTTTTTATACTTGATACACCTAAAAACCAATGCTATTAAATTCCCATAATTTTCAATCATTTACCACATAATCCAATTCCAAAAATATTATCCCCTACGAGATAATATATAATTTAAATCTTTTAATATATAAATTATTCGATTTAAATCTCTTAAAATCCAAAATAAAGAACAAATATTTAGTTATTCCTAATTTTAATTTAGTTTAGCCTAAAAAATATTTTGTTGTGCCTAAAATAAAAGTTAAATAAAAAAATAAGTAATTTAATAAATAAACCAGAATAATTTTTAAAAATCATTTAAGAGGATAATAAAAAAACTAAAAAAAGAGAAAATAAAAAAATTACTCAAAAGAAAAAAATGAAAATTAAAAATATTATTATATAAAAAAGAGAAAACGAAAAAAAATAAAAAAATAAAAAAAGTTTAATCAATAAATTTTACTTTTGACAAGTCTAAATCATCTAATTTATATGCTTTAGGCTCTTTTTTAGATACTCCAAGACCTAAAATACCAACAAGCCTAAATTTATCTTCCATAGCTAAGAGCTTTCTAGCGGTATCCTCAGCATCTACACCATCTTTTGATGATCTAAGATGCATTTGACACCAGCAGCTTCCAAGACCTTGGTCACAAGCCATGAGATGCATAAATGAAAGTGCTATTGAAGCATCCTCCACCCATGTATCTGCCTTTTCACTGTCTGCAAAGACAGCAATAGCAAGATTACAGTTTCTTAAAAATTCACCACCATGAGCCTTAGATTTTGATAATTTGTCTAAAATTAACTTATCTTTAATGACTATAAACTCACATGGCTTTAGGTTTCTGCTTGTAGGTGCTAAAAGACCTGCTTGAAGTATCTTTTCTAAATTTTCATCACTAATGTCATCATTTTTAAATTGCCTTACGCTTCTTCTCTTAAGCATTGCGTCTAAAAGTTCCATACTTAATATTTAAATAATAAAATATTTAAAAATATACTTGTTATAACAATAGTTATTAATTAAAGCTATAACTATAAACTAATGCTATAGCCATAAATTAATGCTATAACTATAAATTAATGCTATAGCTATTAGAAAGATATAATATTAAGGATGTGAGAAAATGTCTGATGCTGAAAAAGTAAATAATTTCTTAGAAGAATGTGGAGTCTTCTATCTTGCAAGTGAAGATGGAGACCAAGCAAAAGTAAGACCATTAGGACTTCATTTCGTATACAATGATAAAGTCTATTTTGGTGTAGGAACCGCTAAAGAAGTGTACAAACAAATCACAGAAAACCCTAAAGTGGAAATAGCTGCAACAAAACCAGATGCTTCATTATGGATTAGATATTATGGTGAAGCAGAATTTGATGATGACCCTGTTCTTTTAGAGAAGGTCTTTGAAACCATACCGGATTTAAAACAAATATATAATGAAGAAACAGGATTGACTCTCGGAGTCTTTTCATTAGCAAATGCAACAGCTGAAATCAGATCCATGATGGCTGTTGAAGAAAAAATAGAATTCTAATTTTAAAAAATAAAAAAGTAATCTCTCTGATTACCACCGAAAATGATGTCACACATCTTGATTAAAAATCAAGATGTGTACACCCAAATGTACTCCATATACCCCATATGTTATAAAAATAAATCTTTTTTTAAGAAATTCCAACTATTTTAATGTAAAATTTATATAAACTTATAAAATGTTGAAACATAGTATGAACTTTGTTATAAATTATTAAAACAATACTAATTCAATATCTATTTTTTATTAAATCCTTACTAATATAATATATTAATCGTGACAATATATAGTTTTTTATGGATAAACAAGAAATCATAAAAGCGGTCTCTTACATTAAGAGATCAAACAACAGATATGTTTTAGTAATGAACATGAATAATAAATTCAAGATGCCCAGTGAAATAGCTGGGGAAATGAATTTAAGAATAAATCAAATAAGTGCACTCTTATCTGATTTAAAAAAAGAGGACATTGTAACTTGCATCAATGAAGAAGATAAAGTTGGAAGACTTTATAAATTAACAGACAAAGGATTAGAAGCTTATAAAGTCATAAAAACCAATGAAGAGTTACAATAAATTACTAAAATAAAAAAAAAGAAAAAAATGATAATATGTTAAAAAATAATAATTTCCTAAAGTCGCGACTGCAAAAAACTATATAAAATCTAATTTAAAAAAATATAAAAAATAATTAAAAAAATAATTAAAAAAATAAAATAAATTAAAAAACAAGTTTTATTCATCTGCAACTGATTCTATATCAGTAGCCTCAAGCTTCATAATTACAGGCCTTAAACCATCATTACATGAAACAATAGCCACACCAGGTGTCTTAATCCAATCACCAAAATACCAAATGTCCTTAACACCATGAGCCAATGAAAAAACATACTGATAAATAGCTTTCCAAGCTTCATCACAGAATCCATCAGGCTTTGCATAGTCTGCATAGAACACCTGCCCCTCTTGCATTAAAGGACAAGTGGACAATCCTTCAATTCCATACTCATCGGCCAATTCTTTTTGAAATGTAGCTTTTAAAATTGTTATCCTAACTTTTTTCATATGAATAAGTTTATTTGAGAGATAAATATAGTTTACTGATTTTTTCATACTTTTAAAAAAAAAAAAAAAAAA
>ONYG01000081.1 GCA_900321995.1 uncultured Methanobrevibacter sp.
GAAAGAAGAGCAAGTATGGGAAACCTTGTTGCTCACAAAGTAGCTGAAAAAATATTCAAAATTGACAATCATATTGCAGCAACCATTGCAGGATCTGTTGCAGATGCTCAAAGCCTTATGAAAATCATCAGTGCAGAAACTGCATTATACAGATTAAGAAATGGCAAAGACATCAGCTTAGAAGCTGCTGCAGCTGTAAGTTCTAACATATTACACTCCTCACCAGCATATGTGCAAACTCTCATTGGTGGAGTAGATGACACTGGAGCATCAATCTATTCATTAGATGCTGCAGGCGGTATGATTAAAGACACTTTCATCTCTACCGGTTCAGGTTCCACATTTGCATACGGTGTGCTTGAAGACAGATTCCACGAAGACATCACTGTAGAAGAAGCTACCGAAGTAGCTCTTAGAGCAATTAAAGCTGCTACAGAAAGAGACACTTTCTCAGGAAATGGATTCTTAGTGGCAAATGTTACTAAAGATGGATATAAAATGTTAGAAAAAGAAGAAGTAGATGCTATTGTTGAAAAAATCAATAGCTAAAAAATAACGAATTATTTATTTTTAACTTTTATTTAACAACTAATTTTACATATACAGTATAAATAGCATGTGCAATAATTAAGTAAACATCTTTTTTATGACACAATAGCTGTTTAAAAAAGTAGGAATATTGAATTTATTATAAATCAATATTCTAAATACTTTTAATTTAATTAAAACTTATTTAAATGCATTTATTTAATAAAATAAGTTTATCTAAAAGATCATTTAAAAAATTATATTATTCTAAATTTTAATTGAAATAATGCAAATTATTCAAACATCATTTAAAAATTTATATTATTCTAAATTTTAATTGAAATAATGCAAATTATTCAAACAGCTTATTTAAAAATTAACCAAAATTTACTTAACGAATATTAATGAAAAATATTGGATTATTACCATATGCTAATTTTATACAGCTATTTTTCGAAGTGATTATATGCCTTCAAATATCTTAGAAGAAATTAAAACAGAAATTAAAAAGAAACTTCCAGAAGAAGTCAAATTAGCTAATATTGAATTCGAAGGTCCGGAAGTAGTCATATATACTAAAAATCCAGATATCATTGCAGATAATGGAGACCTAATTAGAAACTTAGCTAAAGACTTAAGAAAAAGAATCATTATACGTTCAGACAAGTCAGTTTTATTAGATCATGAAGATGCTATCAGAAAGGTTGAGGAAATTGTTCCAGAAGATGCAGACATTACCAATATTACTTTTGATGAAGTTACATGTGAAATAATTATAGAAGCAACTAAGCCAGGTCTTGTTATTGGTAAATATGGAGTTACTTCTAGAGAAATCGTAAGAAAAACTGGTTGGGCTCCTAAAATCTTAAGAACACCACCAATCAGATCAGATATTATCGAAAGAGTCAGAACTACATTAATGAACAGCAGCAAAGAAAGGAAAAAATTCCTCCAAACATTAGGTGCAAGAATTCACCAAAGCGGAAAATATCCAAACGAATGGGTAAGGTTAACTGCAATGGGAGGTTTTAAGGAAGTAGGACGTTCTTGCATGTTATTGCAAACTCCAAACAGTAGAGTCTTACTTGATTGTGGAGTAAATGTAGCAGGACAAGATGATAAAAGTTCTTTCCCAATGTTAGGAGTTCCTGAATTCTCTATTCAAGATTTAGATGCTGTTGTTGTATCTCACGCTCACTTAGACCACTGTGGATTCATCCCTTACTTATACCACTATGGATATGAAGGTCCAGTTTACTGTACAAGTGCAACAAGAGACTTAATGACATTATTGCAATTGGATTATATCGATATTGCACATAGAGAAAACAATCCACTTCCATTTAATGTGAAACATGTTCAAAAAGAAGTGAAACATACCATTACCTTAGATTATGGGGTAGTAACTGACATCTCTCCAGACATTAAGTTAACCTTGCATAATGCAGGACACATCATAGGTTCAGCAATGTGCCACTTCCATATTGGAGACGGAGCACATAACTTGCTTTACACTGGAGACTTTAAGTACGAAAGAAGCAGACTTCTTGAACCTGCAACAACAAGATTCCCAAGAGTGGAAAGCTGCATTATGGAAAGTACATATGGTGGACATGAAGATGTGACCCCTTCCAGAAACAATGCGGAAAAAGAATTGATGAAAACAATTTACAAGACTTTAAACCGTGGCGGAAAGGTATTGATTCCTGTATTCGCTGTAGGAAGAGCACAAGAATTAATGATTGTGCTTGAAGAGTATATGCATCATGACCTTATTGACCAAGTGCCAATACATCTTGACGGAATGATTTGGGAAGCTACTGCAGTCCATACTGCAAGGCCAGAATACTTAAGCAAAGACCTTAAAGACCAAATTCTCCACATGAGCAGAAATCCATTCGTAGTTGATGCATTCAATAAGGTTCAAAACAATGCAGAAAGAAAGGAAATCGTTGAAGGAGAACCTTCAATCATTTTATCCACATCAGGTATGTTAACAGGTGGAAACTCTGTAGAATACTTTAAATGGCTATGTGAAGATAAAAGAAACACTATCGTATTTGTAGGATACCAATCTGAAGGATCCCTTGGTAGAAAAATCCAAAAAGGCCATAAGGAATTGCCATTTGAAGATGAAGACGGCAAAACCAGAATGTTCAATGTAGAAATGGAAGTCAAAACCATTGACGGATTCAGTGGTCACTCCAACAGAAGACAATTGATGGAATTCGCTAAAAGATTACATCCAAGACCAGATAAAATCATTACTTGTCACGGAGACCCATATAAAACTGTTGACTTAGCTTCAAGTATCCACAGAAGCTTTAAAATGGAAACCAAAACTCCAGTCATACTTGATGCTGTAAGACTTCAATAATTCTTAAATTTAAATTATTAAAAAAAAGTTTGAACATAAATTCTTAAAATAATAAATAATTTTTATAAATTATTTATATAATTATAAACAATTTGTTCAATTTAAAACTATCTAATTAAATAGTATATAATAAATAATAGATTTTACAAATAATAAATCATAATCTTATTGATTATATGCTATCAATAGGAAATTAAACTAATTGATTAAATGCATCAATAGAATATTAAATTGATTATATGCTATCAATTAAAATTAAATTGATTATAGATTATCAATTGGAAATTAAATCAAAATTAGAAAAAAATTATTAATAAGGTGTATTTTATGGTTACATATTCAGAATCTGGTGTTGACATTGACCTTGAAGCATTAACAGTATCTAAATTAGCTTCAAAATTGCAACCAACACTCGAATATAGAAACATTATAACTGACAGCGGACATTTTGCTGCTTTAGTCGAACTTGGAGACAAGGCTATTGCAATGAGTACTGATGGAGTAGGAAGTAAAATATTAGTTGCTAAAATGATGGAGAAATATGATACTGTTGGTATCGACATGATTGCAATGGTAGTTAACGATATTCTCTGTGTAGGTGCTGAACCTATAGCATTAGTGGACTATTTAGCAGTAGAAGAACCTGATCCAAAAGTTGCTGAAGAAATCGCAGACGGATTAGTCAAAGGAGCTATTGAATCTAAAATCGCAATTATTGGAGGAGAAACCGCTTCACTTCCAGGAATTGTAAAAGATTTCGATTTAGCAGGAACTGGAATTGGTTTTGTAGACAAAGACAAAATCATTACAGGTGCAGATATCCAAGAAGGAGATATTTTAATTGGATTAAGAAGCAGTGGTATCCACAGTAACGGATTAAGCTTAGCAAGACGTGCAATATTCGAAGACGGTGGTTTCACTGTCGATGACAAGATGCCTAATTCAGACATAACCATAGGCGAAGAATTATTAAAGCCAACCCAATTATACGTAAAAGCAATTGTTGACCTTTTAGGACAAGGCTTCAATATAAAAGGACTTGCTCATATGACTGGTGGTGGAGTAAACAACCTTTCAAGACTTAAGAAAGGAATTGGTTTTGAAATTACTGATTACCCAGAACCACAAGACATTTTTAAATTAATCTATGAACAAGGAGTTCCTTTAGAGGAAATGTATAAGGTATTCAACATGGGAATTGGATTCTGTGTAATTGCAAGCCCAGAAGAAGCTGATGCAGTTGTAGAAGCATTAAATAAACATATTGATACTTATAAAGTAGGTAAAGTTATCTCAGATGAAAAAATAGTTGTAAAAACATTTGAAGGCACTGAAATAACTTATTAAACTAATATAAAGATTAAAAGTAACTATTTAAAATAGCTTATAGCTTAGATTAGATTTAGATTAAATATTTACTGATTAAAAAAAAACTAAAAACTAAAATCTAATTAAATATTAGCTAATTAATAAAATTAAAAAATAAAAACTAAAATCTAATTAAATATTA
>ONYG01000103.1 GCA_900321995.1 uncultured Methanobrevibacter sp.
GGTGAGGATGGGGATTAATTCCCCTTCCTCTTTAGGTAATATTACTATGTCTATTTATATATAAATATTTTTGGAGAAGTAGAAATATGTATTAAATTTGTTTATTAAGCAATATGCATTATTGAAATTAGATATTTAAAAAAAGAGAGTAGGATACCTTAAAAATAAGGTATCATTTTTAATTATTTTTTAACTTTCACAGTTCTTTTTATGCTCTTTTTAAGGTAAGAGATTTTCACTGTGTATTTTTTACCTGCCTTTAACTTTTTAATCACGCTTTTTTTGATTATGACCTTTGCAATTCCTTTTTTATTGGTTTTTGCAGTATAGGTTTTTCCTCTAAATTTAAAGCGGATCTTTTTGTTTTTAAGAACTGCTTTACCTTTTGTAAGCTTTACAGATAAGGTAAACTTTTTGGCAGTTTTCTTAATGACTTTATTTTTGGAAGTTAATTTAATGTATTTGTATATACATTTTGAGGTAGTTCCTCCTAAGACGTCTCTTCCTTTTGTTGCCTTATTGTCACTAAAATTACATTTAATAACTTTCATGCGTTTTTTATCAGATGCAACATCTATAAATCCGTATATTGCACCTCCTTTTTTGGCAGTGTTTTTGGTAAAGACACACTTAGATATTGTAGCAGAGTAGTATTTCATCTTTGAAACCCACTTATTATTTTCATAGCTGCTACCTCTTTCATGACATCTGAAGTAAACTGCCCCTCCATTTTTAGACACCTTATTGCTGGTGAATTTAGAATTTTTTATGGTTAAATTCTTGTTTGCAAATACGGCTCCACCATGTTCTGATGCCTTATTTGAAGTAAATTTAGAGGAACTAATGTATAAATTGGTGAATCCGTAGATTGCTCCTCCACCACGACCTTTTGCAATATTTTTGGAGAATGTACAATTACTTATATGGTCTGTTCCAATTTTAAAGCTTAAATTAAATGGTAAGTTGTCTAAAAATTCCATTTTTCCAACAGGTTTTTTATCTTTGTATAAATCATTGTAAAATTCAACTGATTTGTCTATTGTAAATGAGAATACGGCTCCGGCATCCCCACCTGCAGTATTGGCAGTGAATTTGGAATTCTTTAAATTCAAATATCCTACAGAATTTATCGCTCCACCACAATATTTTGCCTTGTTATTTGTAAAGACACATTTGTTAACTGTCAAATTTCCATAATTGAATATTGCTCCACCATAAAGATCGGTATTTCCATTAATGAATTTAATGTTATTCAACACTACCCTATTACTATGAATGAGGCCATAATGGATTAAAAGAATTCTGGATTGGGATAAACCGTTTAAGCTATGCCCATTTCCATTAATGGTAATGTCTTTTAATATTTGAATACCTTTTGGATCGAATCCTTGGTTATAGGTATAGTCTTTATATAAGGTTATTGTATCTCCTTTTTTTGCATTTAAAATCTTATTTTGCAATGCTGTAAATGATCCATCATCTTCTTGAGCCACTTCTTCTGATGCAGCTAATATTTCTTTATTCTCTTCTTTAATTGCTTCCTGTGAAGATTCACTTAAAGTCTCTTCATTTGTTGTTTCCTGTGAAAGTTCGCTTAAACTTTCTTCTTTAATTGTTTCCTGTGAAGATTCACTTAAGGAATCTTCCAAATCTACAATTTGATTGCTATCATCATCAACTGCAATATTCACATCATCTTCTAGAGAGATTGTCGCATCATCAATTTCACTTGCTGAAACGCTAGCAATACTGATTAGACCGATTATTAACAATACAATCAGAAGACCATTTTTGAATTTCATAAATTTCCCTCATAATCGTGTTTTTATTTAAAACAATCCACTTTCCTCCAATTTCTCTTCAAAGTAATGTGAAGGTTTGTCTAATTTTTCCTTAATAATCACTGCAACAGTGATTGTTACAAGTCCAATTGCAATGAGTATGATCAAAGCAGGGATATAGTTTGACCAGACTACCCCAAGTTGTGCTTCACGAACCAATGTGATTCCATAAGTCATTGGCATATATGGATACAGCACTCTGAAGAATGGGGCCATGATTTGAATTGGATAGATTCCTCCAGTTGCAGATATTTGAAGTACCAATAGAATAACACCAATAGCTTTTCCAACTGTTCCGATTGCAGAAATTATTGAATAAATCAGAATCATGAATATGACCGATACCAGTATGGCTGAAAAAATAAAGAGCAGTGGATTAACTATTTGAATTCCTAAAATATAACATCCTATAATTGTTACACATGCCTGAAGTATACTCATTATAATATATGTCAAGAGTTTTCCGAAGTACATTTCAAATGGAGAATATTTGGTTCCTTGACTGGTTCCTGGTCTTAACATTACACAGGTGATTACGGCACCTACCCACATTGACAATACAAGATAGAATGGAGATACATCTGAACCGTAAGAATTCACGGAAAACATTTCGTTTCTTTGCAATTTTACAGGGGAGAATACGTAATCTCCAAGTTGGTCTTCATCTATCCCTGTAAATCCTCCAAGCATGTCAGCAGTAGATCCTAATGAACTTGATGCGGTAACCAATGCGCCTGCTGCACCATTGGCAAGCAATTCTGCTCCAGATGCAAGACTGACTGATCCTTCTGCAAGTTGGGATGATCCGTCTGCCAATTGGACTGAACCGTCTGCTACTGCTACTGAACCATTTGCAAGTTGGCTAGCACCGTCTGCTACTGCTACTGAACCATTTGCAAGTGCTGTTGAACCATTTGCGAGTTTACTTGCACCAGTTGCAAGTTGACTTCCTCCTTCAGCTATTTGACTGCTACCTTCAGCAAGTTCGACATTTCCTTCTGCATAGTCTTTAACTGGTCCGTCAGGTATTAATGATGGGTCAACTGCAGCCTCTAATTCTTCTGAACCTTTTTCCACTTGTTCTGCACCTTCACTTAATTTTGCTGAACCGGCCTGTAATTGGTCCGCTCCATCATTTACTGAAGATGCTCCAGATTTGACTTTATCTGCACCACTGGTAACCTTGCTTTCACCATCTTTTACTTTACTTGCACCATCTTTCACTTGGCTTTTTCCTTGTTTTACCTTGCTTTCACCAGCTTTTACTTTACTGGCTCCTGCAGATACCTTTGCAGAACCTGCCTTTAGTTGTTTGCTTCCACTTGCCAATTTTTGTGCACCGGCAGCAAGTCCTGCCTGCAATTCCTTAAGTTTTTGATATGCAGCGACATCTATAATTTCAACGATTTTTGCATTTAAGGAAGTATAAACTGCATTGGCACCAGAATCGGTTAATTTTGTTGCAACAGGGTTTGTTTTCATGTTTACGACGTATTCAAGTTGTGCTTGCTTAGGATTGTCACCACTGATTGAAACAACATTTTCACTCAGGTTTTTCGGTATGACAATTCCCGCATAATACGTTCCGTTATACACCCCATTTCGCAGGTCATCTTCAGATACAAATGTCCATGCAAATTTATCATTCTTTTTCAAATCAGTTACAAGTTCATTTCCAACATTGATGTCTTTTCCATTAAATGATGTACCATTGTCAAGGTTAGCTATTGCAAATGGAACATCACCTGTATTTCCATAAGGGTCCCAACATGCCTGTATGTTTAAAAGTGCATACAGGGATGGAAGGATAATAACTCCAATAAGAACTATTATCACAATCGGATTTGAGAATGCCCCCTTGAAATTCTTTTTCATTATTTCAGCAATCAATAACGGGTCTTTTCTACTCATGATTTTCCTCATATTTTTTAATTATATATACATTAATAATCATATTTTATTTTTTATTATATATTAGATTTATGAAATATTTATTAAATATAAGGATTTCCTATCCTTTTTATACTTGATTTAATAAATTAATTAATTTAATTATTCCTTTACGCATTTATCCAATAATTTAAGGGTTATGTTTATTTCTTCTGGTTTTTTTCAATAGATTTAAATCATATCCTATCAAAATTATTATTAAACAGACTCACAATTTTATTAATGAAAAACAGTAATGCTACTTTTTAAAACTTTTTTATGATGGCGGTAATAAAATGAATCTTGAAGATACAATATACAAAAGACAGTCTATTAGATCTTATGACAGTACACCACTTGATAATCAAACATTATATGAAATAAGGGATTTTATAGATAATGCAAAGGAATTGAATCCTAATATAAAATGGAGTTATGAAATCCTACCAACAGAGAATATCTCTACAATGATAAGATGGAATGCGCCCCATTATATAGCTATTTTTAGTGAGGAAAAGGATAATTACTATCAAAATGTAGGATTTATATTTCAGCAGGTAGACCTCTTTTTACAGAGCAAAGGAATAGGGGCCTGTTGGATAGGAATGGGAAATCCTAAAAATTATGAAAATCCAAACAATGATCAAAAGTTTATAATCATCATGTCAATTGGAAAGCCAAA
>ONYG01000003.1 GCA_900321995.1 uncultured Methanobrevibacter sp.
TGTCTCCAAAGTCTCCAGAAGGATTAATAGCTCCATTAAAACTTGTTGAGCTTAAACTAAGGTTTAATGTACTTATAGAATCAATAATTATATCTCCATCAAGAATTTCATCAACAGCATTAAAGCTTACGTCTCCACCATTGGATCCTTCGCTTCCCCATTGATTTTGTCCAGATACATTTAAAAGAACACCGCTTCCAAAATTAAGCTCAGTTCCTTCAAGATTAATTATTGCCTTAGTGTTAGTTACATGAAACATTGGAGCTTCCTTATAAACGCTTGACTCAGATTCAATAGACAATACAGATTTGCTAGCGCTGAATGTGGAAGTTCCTACATCTGCATCTCCACTCATGCTTTGGTAAATGAATACACCGCCTAAATCAACATAATTGCCATTATCTTGCCTATTTCCTTCTGCATAAGCAGATAAGTCACAGTTGTTTAATTCAATACTGTTTTTACCTTCTATACAAGCAATTTGAGATACATAAGCACATCCTTTTGAATCATCAACAGTTATGTTTCCAGTAGAATAGATAATTGGAGACCCTCTACCGCTTTGCTGGTCAACACCAGTGTTCAATACTGAATTGGATACATGAACCTCTCCTTCTCCACGGTCAGTTGCAAGAGCAGCACAGCTTTGGCCATTTGTGTTAATTTCCACATTTTTAGCATTGATTATACCATTATATGTTGCATCAAGTCCACGAGACTTATCACTGTGTGTAGTAATCTTCACATTTTCAACATTAGCTTCAGAGCTGCCATCTGCTGTTTCACTATTTCCGCTAGGACTTGCTCCCCCTTGGCCACCAGAATTAGCATCAGAAGCACCTGAACTATCACCAGGCATAGAAGGAGGAGTTCCTCCATCAGAATTATCACCGGAACCAGCTTGAGCATCAGGAGCACCGCCAGAACCAGAACCAGAACCCGCTCCAACATCACCAGCTCCAGCAGAGCTTTCACCATTAGTTACAAATATTCCATTTGAACCTTTAGAATTGGTTTCTATTTCAACATTAGAAATATCCAAAGTTCCATTTGAATTAACTAAAACAGCAGAATTGATTCCATAAAAGTCTGCATCATCTCCCGTAGATGCAGTATCTCCTGTTTTATTAATAAGAGATTTAACTAATTTCAATGCACCGCCATTTTTTACTAAAACTGTATTTTCATCAGCAGTTGAAGAAGAGTAATATCCATTCTCTGCAGAAATGTCTTCAGAGTCAACTACCAAGTTTCCTCTTTCTTCCAGTGCATTTGCATCAATATCAACAGAAGCGCTACCGCCAGAATTAGCGTTAGTCATTGCAAATGCACCAGCACAAATTATTATTATGAGTGCAATAATTGCAATTAAGATTTTTTTGTTCATAGAAATAATAACTCCAATCTAACTATAAACTTTTCTATAACATAGTTAAATTATTTAAGAATTAATTAAGTTAAATCTAATATCACCCATTATAAAAAAAGAAAACCCCAACAAAACTAAAAAAAGAATAAAAAAGAAAACCCAACAAAACTAAAAATAAGAAAAAATAGAATAAAAATTTCCATCATTTAAATTAAAATAACGAATAAATAAAACAATGAAAACTATAAAAAGTATAAAAATTATAAAAGTTATTTTTAAAATAATCAAAAGAACTACTTAAAAAAACTAATTAATTCTTCAGTAGACACATCAAGAGATAAATTTTTATCATCCTTGTAAATTTTAGCTATAACTGGCACACCAGTAAGCTCTTCAATCATCTTAAGATTGTCCTCTTCCATGGTTTGGTCCTTAAAGTTGTTTAGAAGAATTCCACAAGTATGAATATTTCTATTCTTTAAGTATTCAACAGTTGTAACCACTGAATTTATTGTTCCAAGGCCAGCATCAGCTACCAAAACCACATTCAAATCCAGTGCCTTGATTATGTCCTCAAGCATGATGTTATTCTCATTGTCTGGACCATCATATCTAATCGGGCAAACGATTCCACCGCTTCCTTCCATTACTATATAGTCATATTTTTTTGAAACCTCATCATAAGAGCGCTTAACCACATCCAAATCTACAGGATTTCCTTCAATATGACTTGCAAGGTGTGGAGAAACTGCTGTTTCATAAATATACGGAACCAAAAAGTCAGTATCTTCTTCCAATCCTGCCATAGACAAGACTTCCACTGCATCTCCAGGGATAAGCTTTCCTTCTTCATTCCTTATAGCACCGCTTAATGCAGCCTTGAAATAGCTGGCATCATATCCATTATCCCTAATGTACTTTAGGAGAAGTCCAGTCACATAAGTCTTTCCTATGTCTGTGCCTGTTCCCAATACGAATAGTCCTTTTGACATTTAATCACCTATAAAAAAAAATAATGATAATAATATCCTATTAATCAATTCCACTTATCTTGAAAGTATTTGCCACTATATTGAATAAGTTATTTCAAATCCAAGCTCATCTAAGAGTTTTAAATCATCTTCCACGCCTACACCGCTTGTTGTTAACATGTTTCCAAGAATAGCTGCATTAGCACCTGATTGGAAAGCCTTTCTTCCATTATCACCAAGCAATGTTCTTCCTCCAGCCATTCTAATGAATGCATCAGGATTTATGAAGCGGAAAATTGCAATTATCCTGCAGACTTCATCATTAGACAATATTTCATTGTTTTCCACAGGAGTTCCCTTAATAGGATTTAGGACATTGATTGGAATTGACTTCACATTCAATTGCCTTAGCTGAAGTGCAAGATCAATCCTATCTTCAAATGTCTCTCCCATTCCAAATATTCCTCCACTGCATACCATAAGTCCATTGCCAATTATATCTTCGATTGTATCTAACTTCTCATCATAGGAATGAGTTGTGCAAATGCTCTTAAAGTAATCTCTTGAACTTTCAAGATTATTATGAAGACGCTCCACATTCAACTGCTTAAGACGAGCAATTTGACTAGAGTTCAATAGCCCAAGAGAAAGGCATAAGTGGAATTCATCATCCCTTTCCTCATTCAATTGCTCAAGTGCAGATGCTACTATATCAAATTCCTTATTTGTAATCTTTCTTCCAGATGCAACATAAGAAATGCGTTTAAATCCAGCATCCAATAGAGAATTGCTTTGTTTTAAAAGCTCTTCCTCAGATAAGAAGGGATAGATGTCGATATCTGTATCATAATGATTGGATTGGGCACAGAACTTACAGTCCTCACTGCATCTGCCGTTCTTTACATTGATGAGTGTGCATACATCAAACTTATTGCCACAGAAGAAGCTTCTTATTTCATCTGCTGCAGCGACCAATTCATCTAATGGCATATCAACCAAGTTCATAGCATCATCTTTAGTGATATTGTAACCATTCAATACTTTTTCCTTTAATTCAAGAGCATTCATAATATTTACCTTATTTTATATTTGCATATTTTTATATTTAGCTTATTTTTATATTTAGCTTATTTTTATATTTACCATTTATAATTTATTTAATCTAATAAATAAATGTTTAGAATATTAAATAAATCAAGTTATAAATAAAACGGCGTTATAATTAAAAAATAAGGAATAAAACAAATCAAATAGTCAAATAAAAAATAGATAGGACTTATTCGACAAGAAAAATAAAACACTACTAAAAAAAATAGATAATAGAAAAAAAGTAAATAAAACTTACGAAAAAAAGAACAATTTAAAACACAAGTAAAAAAAAAAAATTTTGGTCAAGGTTTTTTGGCCGAAGGCCAAAAAAGCTTGGCTATAAATTCCTACCAAACACCAAATACCCACTATGACCAACCATTCTGGTCTTTGGCCTAGTTCCTTGAGGCCTTACTTCCATTTCCCTCTCAAGAGTTTCAAGAATTGTAAGGTCTCTAAATCCAAGTTTTTTAGCAATCCTATAAGCGGTTTCAGCTTGATCAATATAAGGAGCATAAACAGCTAGCCATCCGCCTAACCTAAGTGCCTTTTTAACGTCCTCAAATATTTCAAATGGCTTTGGAAGGTCTAGGAAGACCAAATCAATCTCTTCCTCATCGATTCCATCCTTGATGTTCTGGTTTTTAACTTCAATATTCTTTATGCCGAAGTTATCAATATTCTTTTTAGCAACTTCTGCAAAATCTTCCCTTATCTCATAGGTGTATACTTGACCTTTTTCACCTACAACATTTCCAAAGTTTAATGCTATAGCTCCAGCACCAGTTCCTGCATCTATAACCCTATCTCCAGCACCTAAGCCAGTTCTTGCAAGGACAGTTCCTATATCCTTTTGAATGAGAATTGAACATCTCCTTTCCATAAGGTCAATGAAATCGTTGACTGTAGGTTTGATGACTTTAAATTCTTTATCTAAATGAGTGATTATTGTATCTCCAATTGTTGCTCTTTCCATTTGTTCCTTTTTAATAATTCCTAAATCAGTTTGGAATTCTCTATCTTCCTTAAGAAGGTATTTCTTACCTCTTTCATCCATTAGTATTTTCAAAATAATCACGACCTTAAAGAATAAAAATTCTCTTAATAAATATATAAAAATTCTCTTAATGAATAAGATAAAATTCTCTTAATGAATAAGATAAAATTCTCTTAATAAAATAAGATTTCAATAAATTAATTCTAGAACTATTTTTAGTTTTTATATTATATAATGATTTATTAAAATAAATTATCAAAATTGTTTATTATAATAAATTATCAAATTGTGAATAAAAATAAAAAAAGAAAACAAAAAATAGATAAAAAAGTGCAAAAAAGAATAAAAAGAATAAAAAAAGATAATTGAAGATAAAAATAAAAAACGAATAATTAAATCAATTTTTCATTCTTATCATCCTTTTTAAAGTACAAATACTTAGTATCAATAACTTCCCTTATGTTTTTAGCAGTCTTTTTACCGATTCCATCGACTTCCATAAGGTGCTTTTCATCAGCTTCCATCACTGCCTTTACAGAACCGAAGTGCTCAAGAAGATTCTTTGCATTGACTGGTCCAATATTAGGCAATGATTCGATGATAAACAATTGCTGTTCCCAAAGGTTTTGAGGTTTTCTCTCAGTCCGAATTTGAATGCTTCTCTTTTCACCTTGCTGCTCTCTTATTGCAATTCTCTTAATCATTGCAGCAGTGTCTTCAGGATTTCTTGTTGGGATGATGCTGATTCCATAATCTATAGCGATTGAAGCCATTGATCCCCTTATCGCATTAGGATTGATGAATCCTGAATAGAAGTCATCACCTTCAAGAATGAGAATAGGCTTTTTGAACTCTTCCCTCATAGACTTTGCCTGCTTAAAGAGCCTCTTATCCACAATGGAATCTACAAAATCGCTTGCAGTCTTCCTTTCTATAGCCACCTCATCACTTACCTGATAATCTGCTACGGCCATAGTGTTGACCTTTACATTAACTCCAATTGTATCTAAGGCTCTGATTACTCTTGAATTGCCTTCCCTTGAGTCAACATAAACAACCAATTCCTTATTTTCAGAGGATTTAGCCAATTCCTCAATGATAGAGTCTTCCAAAGATTTTTTCTTTCTTTCCTCTTCTGCTTTCAACTCCTCAAGCTTTTGCTCATTTTCATCTTCAAGGTTTATCTCTTCAATGTCCTCATTTTTAGATTCTTCCGCAAAGTCGTCACTGTCATCATCAGTGATAGGGTCTTCAACAATCACCTTTTCCTTCTTGCCAAGGACCTTTACAGACTTTTCTGCCTCAATCTTTTCGACAGCATTAAGCTTAAGCTCATCAATAGCCTCTTGAGTTGCAAGCTGAGTCTTCATCTTAGACTCTCTTCTCATGCTGGTCCAGTAATATCCTTCATCCCTTGTCTTTTCAGTGATGAGAACCTTCATTCTTCCAGAGGATTTACGGCCAGTTCTTCCTCTCCTTTGAATCATACGAACTTCAGATGGAACAGGCTCATACATTATGACCAAATCAACAGCAGGTATGTCAATTCCCTCTTCAGCAACGCTTGTAGAGATGAGAACATCATAGTTTCCTGTCTTGAATGACTTGATAATCTGCTTTTGCTCCTTTTGAGTAAGTCCTTTCTTTCCATCGCTTGTGCCTTGTCCAAAGAATCTTACACTCTTGATTCCTTCCTTCTGACATCTTTCATGAATCATGTCTAATGTGTCTCTGAATTGTGTGAAGACAATGATTTTTGGACTGTTTTCGCTTCCCTCATCTTCAGCGTTTCTCATGGAAGATAATCTTGTTTGATTGTCTTCCAAACCAAGCTCAAGCTTAAGAAGCTCAATAAGCTTTTTCATCTTAGGATGCTCAAGTCCCTTTTCCTCTGCCTCCTTAGCAAAATAGATCGCCTTGGAAAAGTTAGGATCAAGAAGAATGTTTTTAGCGGCCTTAGTTGTTTTCTTCCTTAATCTTTTAATGTAATCATTGAATGGTTCAACGCCTTGAGTCTCAAGGAGTTCAAGAGCATGCTGAAGATTGATTACAGCAGATAATATGGATATTGCCTGAAAACATTCCTTTGGCGGATTTACAGATTGGGCTATCTTTCTCTGCACTCTAGACCTTGCCTTAAGAACATCTCTTTTTGTCACAGATACAGTATTAAGGACACCAAGTGACTTAAGGCCCTTAAGACGAACCTTTAATGCCTTGTTTACAAGGTCCCTAATCTTTTCAAGCTCTTCCCCCATTTGAACCTTCACCCAATCGATTTTAATTGGATTGAAGTAAGGCTTTACATCAGGGTCATCTTCAGTCTTAATGGTGATGTCCTGTATAAACAAGTTTTCGCAAACTTCCTTAATCTTAGACTTGTCATGGCCTGGAGATGCTGTCAATCCTAAAATGAGATGGTTTTTAGATTCCTTTACATAACGGGTAGCAAGATAAACATATGAATATGATCCTACAGCATGGTGGCATTCGTCAAATACTAACAATGAAACGTCTTCAAGAGTATATCTCTCATTCAAAAGGTCAGATTCAATTGTCTGTGGAGTTGCACAGATGATTTGAGACTCTCTCCAACGCTTTTCACGCTCATCTGTTTTTACAGCGCCAGTGATTGATGTGCATGGAAGGGTTAAAAAGTGTTTAAAGTTCTCTTCATGCTGTATAGCCAGTGGCTTACTTGGAGCCAAAATAAGTACTTTTGAACCTTTTAATTTTTGTAATCTGTCTGCAGCAACTAGAATAGCGATGATGGTTTTACCTAAAGCGGTTGGAGCAACAATCATTGTATTTCCGTTTTTCAATACATTTGCAGCCAACACCTGTTGATAAATCCTAGCTTCCGCTGACTCAGGCCTAATTAAAGGATGTTTAATATAAGTAACCATAATTATTATATTACTTAGGTTATATTTAAAGTTTTAAGTGAGAGCATATGAAAAGTATTTGCTTAAATTGAATACAAAATAGCTATACTTAATGTTTAAAAAAATCAATGCAAAAAGCGATTATTAATATACTATTTTTAGCTAAAAAAATAAATCATTTTAATTAATTTCATGATTGATTAAAACAATAGTTTGATAAATAACTATAAGAATTAATATGCCAATATCGTTTTAAAAAAATTTTAATATCTAATCTAAAAAATGTTAATAACCTTATCTATATAGATACATCAATTTATTTATAGAAATAATGGAAATTAATGAAAATTACTGATAGATACATCAATTTATTTATAGAAATAATGGAA
>ONYG01000019.1 GCA_900321995.1 uncultured Methanobrevibacter sp.
ATTTTAAGATTTTTTTTAAAAAAATAAGAGTTTTAATCAATTATTTAACTTCTTAATAATCAACTAAAACTAAAGATTAATGATTTGATTGAGCAATCTAAAAGCTTATGGAACTGAATTGCCCATAAAGTTTAAAACTTTTTGTATTCCAATTTTTGATATTGCCCAAAGTGTTTCTATGGCTTGTAGTGTCTGCAACAACCCATTTATTGTTTATATACATTTGAGTCCATATATGTCCAGAAACATATCCGTTGCTAAACTTGCAATTGCCTCCCTTCACATATCTTGCAGGAATTCCTGAAGCTCTTGATAATGCAATCAATAAATGGCTTTGGTCGACACAATTGCCTTTTTTTGTTTGCAGGGTCTTTACAGCCCCTCTTCGAGTGTTCCGATATTTCTTGTATTGGATATTGTCACGAACCCAATTAAATAACTTTTTACCTTTATCATAATCTGATTTAAGTTTAGAAGTTAATGTTTTGGCTAAATCTTGGATAGACTTGTCCTTAACTTGACAGTTTTTACTGCTTGCCAGATATTTCTTTAAAACTTCACTGATTGGAGCCTTATTTGAACCCACTGTCTTGCTTGTAGCCTTTGAAATGATTGATTTTGTTGTATTTGTTTTGGCAGTACCTACAGTGGTCTTCTTTGTTGTATTTTTGGCGGAAACCTTGACATTAACTGTTGATTTTCCATTTATATCCACATTGATTTTGCTGGTATTTAACTTGAGATTAGCCTCATCGGATTTAGTCACATCCACTTTGTATTTGCTGGGATTTAACCTATCTAGAATATTATTTAAAATATTATGGATATTATTTAGAGTCTTTTCAACTAAACTGGCATTTTTTGGAGAATCATTCTCTTTATTAGATGCTGTTTTTGTTGTTGTGTTCTTTGTTTTGCTCGCAGTGGTTTTAACAATAGGGCCTATGGTTTTATTTGCAATTTTATTTACAGTTTTATTACTTGTTTGTGTTTTTACACTAGCATTTGAAGAGATTTTGTTTTTATTGATTTTAGAATTGATCTTTTCCAAATTCAAATCATCAAGCCTTATTGAATTAGGCAATCTATTATTTGCATTGAAATAATCTAAACATTTGCTGTATGAAAGAATCAATTGATTGTATGGAATATTTCCTTTTGAGGATGAAACCCAATTCGGTGCTCTTTTGTTTTTATCGATAAATTTTCTGGTTTTAGCTGCTATCTTAACATACTCTGTTTTATTCAAAGTTCCTTTTGCAGATTTGGAATTTATATTCTTGTATTTTTTTATATAATTTCTCTTAATTTCAATCTTTGAATTTGAGTTGTTTTCAACAGCTTTTGTCATCAGATACAAATATTCAGTGTTTGAATAATTCTTATTGCTGATTTTTACATTAGGGAACTTTCCATTCTTTTCCACATAGTTCATAAAACTTGTAGATGTTTTTGCCAATGTTTTCTTGTTCACGGTTGTTGTAGATGCTTTTGTTTTGCTTGTACTTGTTTTCTTTGTTGTGGTTGCTTTTGATTTAGATGCACTTGTCTTATTCGCGCTTGTTTCCTTTGCTGAATCTGTTTTGGCTTTAATGGCACTATTTAATGTAGTAGCCTTATTGTTTGAAGAGCATGATTTAAGAATTTTGCTTTCCAAATCATCAGAATTATTTACACTTTGTGCGCTAATGCTGCTTATGCTAAAAAACAGCACTACCAATAAAGCCAAAATAATCATTTTATTTCTAATAATAACACCTCATTTTTCTTTATTCTCCTCCTTTCATTTCTAAACTATCTTTAAAATGTTTATTTTTTATTTAAAAGATTAGTTAATTCATATTTTGATTTATTAACTTAAATATGTTCTCTAATTGTGATTTTGTGTAAAATCACAATTTTGTTTTAATAAAAAAGATTATATATTACTTCTATTGTGATATAAATATTAAAATGGGATTATAATTTCTATTTTAGTGCTTAAATTGATTTGATTTCGTAAATTTCATATCAAAATTTACTTTTAAGCATAGTAAAATTTATTATATTTGTATAAACAAACTTTATATTGATTTTAATAAAAACAAGTATTTTATAGGACTAAAGCATGTTTAAAGAAAAGAATATAATTATAAAAAATCCATTAAAGGCAGATATACGTTTAGGGCTTGTTTATCCCAATGTTTATAAAACTGCTATGAGTTCCTTGGGCTATCAGATTATTTATAATTATATGAATGAAAGGGAGGATACCTACTCTGAAAGAATCATATATCCTTCTACAAGAAGTTTGGAGACCAACAGTCCATTGTCTGACTTTGACATCGTTTCATTTTCACTTCAATATGAACAGGATTATTTCCATGTATTGGAGATGTTGAGGGAAGCGGACATTCCACTCAGAAGGGAGGACAGGAC
>ONYG01000029.1 GCA_900321995.1 uncultured Methanobrevibacter sp.
AAATAATTATAAATATATGATAAATCATTATAAATTATTTTAATTTATCATTTAAATTTTTAATTAATCATTATAATTTATTAAAATTTCATATAAAATTATTAAATGCATTTAATAACTAATTAGATGAATTTAATTATTAACTTAGTTAAATGTCTGGCTTAAAGCCATTATTTTTTGGTGTCTATATGTTAACATCTGTTCAAAAGGAAATTTTACAAACATTGATAAACCTGTATCAGAATTCTGATGGAAAGTCAATTAAGGGTGAAGATATTGCAGAGGTAATGAATAGGAATCCTGGAACCATTAGAAATCAGATGCAGTCACTTAGAAGCTTAAGTTTGGTTAAGGGTGTTCCTGGACCTCGTGGAGGTTATAAACCAACTATCGAAGCTTATCATAACTTAAACATATCTGTAAGCGACAGCAATGCAAATGTGCCTGTCTATAAGGATAATAAAAAATTGGATGATGTTTCAGTTGCAAAGATAGAGTTTACAAGTGTTCCTCATCCTGGTGAATGTGAAGCAGTAATTAAAGTCTTAGGAAGCATTAAGGACTTGCATTTAGGAGATATCATTCGTGTAGGGCCTACTCCAGTAAATAATTTAGGAATTATTGGTGAAATTGTAGGTAGGGATGATATGGATAATATCCTTCTTCTCGATATCAGTACAATAAGAAGCATTCCTAAAAACTCAGTATTAGATATCGCTACTCTTGACCTTATCTACCTAAAGCCTGGAGATTCAATTAAGGAAGCTGCATGTTTACTTTCTAAAAATAAAATCGATGGTGCTCCTGTAATAACTGAAGGTGTAGCTATTGGTATGGTTTCATTAATTGATATTGTAAATGCATTGGCTGAAGGAAAGGAAAATGAGGAAGTTAGAGATATAATGTCCAAAAGGCTTTTCTTCATCAATAAGGATACAAAGATTGCCAATGCAGTCTATAAAATGTATACATTCGGAATTAGCCGTTTGATAGTTGTGGATGATGAGCATACTCCAATAGGAGTTGTCACTCGTACTGACTTGATTGAAACCATTACAAACTTTAAGAACTTCCCTCTCTTATCTGATGTTGCTTTAGAAGAAGAAATGGAATAATTCGATTGATCTGACTTCTAAAAGAGTGAATTAATTCGATTGATGTGACTTCTAAAAGAAATGGGATAGCTTATTGTTGGAGTTTTAAAAGAGGTGGAATAATTCTTTAATCCATTTTTTTCTTTTAATTTAAATTTTTATTAATATGATCTTATAGATTATATTTCTTTTTTTATTTATTTTTTGAAATTTTATCATTATTTTATGATTATTAGTTTAATAAATTATTAATTAGTTGTTTTTTATAAATTATTTTGATGGGATTGGATGAAAGTTAATCAATTAAACATTAAAAAGGATATGAAGGTCAGCGAACTTATTGATCAGTTTAATGGCTCTGGAGTATTAGGTGCAGGACGTGTAGCAAGAGCGTCTAACCTGCTTGTGGATATGATAAACGATGAGGATATGGATATTTTTATGAGTTTAGCAGGTCCTATGGTTCCAGGTGGCTTAAGAAACATTGTTGGTGATTTGATAAGAAACAAGCACATTAAAGTCCTTATCGTTAGCGGTGCAAATATTACCCATGACCTTCTTGAAGCATTTGGCGGAAGGCATTATCGTGACTTAGGCACAGATGATGAGGAGCTTAATGATGCTGGAATAGGTAGGATTGCAGATGTATACACTCAATCTGATGACTTTGAACTTTTTGAAAGGGAAATAACAAAAATATTTGATATAATCTCTAAAAAACTAGATAATGATGAGGATAAGGGAATCATTTCCATTCAAAGACTCTTAAGGGAAGTTGGATCTCTTGTTGAAGATGAAAACTCCATTCTTAGACTTGCATATGAAAATGATGTTTCTATTTTTGCTCCTGGATTGATTGACAGCATGTTCGGTCTTCAATTATGGATGTTTACACAGGATCATACTCTTGTGGTAGATGCAGTTGGAGATATGCATTATTTATCAGACCTTGTATTTGAGTCTGAAAAGATTGGAGCAATAATGTTAGGCGGTGGACTTCCTAAGCATTATACTCTTGCTTCTAATCTCCTAAAAGGAGGAATTGATGCAGGTCTTCAGATAACCATGGACAGACCTGAAACAGGTAGTTTAAGTGGTGCTCCTTTAGAGGAAGCTAAATCTTGGTCTAAGGCTAAGCATGGCTCTAATTTAGTTAGTGTTATTGGTGATGCAACAATAATTTTCCCAATGATTTATGCTAATGCATTAGATAAGATTGAGTAATTTTATTTTTTCTAATGATTTATGCTAATGCATTAGATAAGATTGAGTAATTTTTTCTTTTTTTATTTTCTTATTTTTAATTCTTTTTTCTTATTTTAGTTACTTTTTTTTAAATTATTATAAAAAGAACCTATTAAACACTCTTCTAGCTAATTCATAACCTATTTCAAAGCATAAGAAGAAAAGGAATGACCAAGGGCTTATAAGTCCAATAATTGCAATAGCTAAAATAACTACCTTTAATGCAAATCTGAAATCAAAGAAATACATAAGGAATTTGCTTCTTTCATAAATTTCCTCATTATCATTTCCCCATTCATCTATCATGGTTCCTATAATACAGATAATAATAACTATAAATGAAATAATTGTAAATTTTGGAATTCCAAGCAAAATAAAGATTGCTAAAAATGCAATCATTGTAACAATATGATGAATTCCATCTACCTTTTTAGCTAAGATGTTTCCAACGAGTATTGCTATAAAGATACAGGCTGCGTCAATGTCCATTGAGCATGCAAGGCCTGTAAACACTCCGCAGACTATTCCAAATATTGTTGCAAGGAGTGTATTGCTCTTCTCATCAAACTCATCGTCTGAAATTTTCATAAAGAAACCAGACAATAGGTATGACAAGGGTAAAGTTATACTAAACATATTGTGTCTCCGTTTATTTTGATTTTATGATTGA
>ONYG01000172.1 GCA_900321995.1 uncultured Methanobrevibacter sp.
AATAGCTGATGATAGCCAAATTGATATGCAACATATCACAAATGAGCACATCCTAAAAAGCTCTGAAGAAGATAGCCAAGCAAATGTAGAGACAAATCAAAGCGAAACAAGTAGCTCTGAAGAGGATACAAATACTTTCATCGACGATGGCTCATTTACAGCATTACAAAAAATAATAGATTATGCAAAATCAGGATCTACAATAAGTTTAGATAAGGATTATAAATATGACGAAGGGTTCAGTACTAGAGGAATAAAAATCGACAAGGACTTGACAATCAATGGTAATGGACATACTTTAGACGGATTGTCAAAATCAAGGATTCTTTTAGTCAGATATGGATTAATAGAAAACAATAAAGTCATTTTAAATAATATCAAATTTACAAACGGCTACACCGACTTATACGGTGGAGCAATATTCAACTACGGAAATTTAACCGTAAACAATTGTGTATTTACAAATAACTACGCAAAATATGCTGGAGGAGCAATAAACTCAGTTGGATATATTAATTGTAAAAATTCCAAATTCAATAAGAACACTGCTGATGGAGATGCAGGAGCTCTCTTCACTTTATCTATAGAAAAGTCTGTTGACTTCTATAATAAGATATACAATCAATCAACACCTATTGGAGATATGAATTTCATAATTCCAGTATTAGAGAATTTCACCATTAAATTTTCTAAGGATTATGTAAGCAACTGTGTCTTTACAAACAATGTGGCAAACGGTCGTGGCGGAGGAGCAATCTATGCCTTTTCACATATAGACATTAAGAAAAGCACATTTACATCAAATAAGGCTGGTGAAAAAGGTGGAGCAGTATTTGGAAATAAGGACTTGTATATTACAGGGTCAAAATTCACAGGAAATAGTGCTTCTAAATATGGTGGTGCAGTATACTACAGATGCCATGAAAGCAGCGGCCACTATGAAGGCAGCAAATGGATTTCTGAAGTAAAATACTTTAAAAATCTTATTCAGACATCCTCATTTACAAAAAACACTGCTAGCAAAGGAGGAGCAATCTATGGATTCAAGTCATCCTCTTCAGATTCCCACAGTGCTAAAGCAGTAAAATGTAATTTTACCAATAATAAGGCAACAACAGGCAGAGACATATTTGGTGCAACTAGCTCAAACTGCATATACAATTACTTGAAATTAACATTAGCTACAGTTACCATTAAGAAATCTGCTAGCAAACTTACCTTAACTGCAAAGCTTACAAAAGGCAAAACCTTAATCAAAGGCAAAAAGATTACTTTTACATTTAATGGAAAAACCTATAGCGCAAAGACAAATTCCAAAGGAATTGCTAAGATCACCATTAGTAAAACCGTGCTTAAAAAGCTTAAAGTTGGTAAAACCATAAAATATCAAGCCAAATATGGTAGTTTAACTGTTAAAAAATCAGCAAAAGTTAAAAAATAGCTATTGTATTTGATATAAATTTTTTTTAATTATGAAGTCAATCTTCATAATCTCTTTTTATTTTTTTTAAATCAATTTTAATCTAAAATCATATACTGTTTTTTAAAAACTATTTTAACATTAAAAAAAACCATAATGCTACTTTTTAAAAACTATTCTAACTTTTAAAATAAAAAAAACCATAATACTACTTAATAAAAAAACAAGAAAAATTTTATATTATACCATAAAGAAAAAATAGATATATAATAAAACCATAAAAATTCAATAAATAAACGAGATTTCATTAAATAAATTATATGGCCATATAAAGTAAGAAATAACTATTTAAGAAATTTATAAACAAATTAGTTTAAATAATAATAATAATAATAATAATAATTAAAATGAAAGTGAAAATATGCCTAGTGAAAAGCCAATCGGACTCAGTGCTCGACAAAAGATTCAAAAGGGAATGACAATCACTCGGGAAAAAATCATACCTATGGAATTCAAAGAAAACAGATATGATATTGTTGAAGTAAATGTAGAAATAAATGATTTAGACCCTGTTTTTCATGATTATAAAATTGTAAACCTATCTGATCTTCATCTCGGCCAATGGCTTACTCCAGAGTATTTGGAAGGAGTTATTGATATTGTAAACAGACAGGAAGCAGACATGGTTGCACTTACCGGAGACTATGTGTCCTATATTCTTGAGGATGTTGCAGAAGACCTTGAGAGATGCCTATCAATGATTGAAGTAAAAGACGCATCCCTTGCAGTGCTTGGAAACCATGACCATTGGAATGGAGCAGATGAAGTTAGGCAAATCCTTAAAAATGCAGGAATAAAGGACATAAGCAATGATGTCCATTCAATAAAAAGAGACACAGAAAATGGAATAGCTGAACTTCACGTAGCAGGTGTTGACAGCATGAAGCTGAATAAGGAAGACATTGATGCTGTAATGCTTAAGTTGCCGGAACATGGTCCTGCAATAATGCTTGCCCATGAGCCTGATTTTGCAGACATTGCTGCAACTACAGGAAGATTTGCACTTCAAATATCCGGCCATTCCCATGGAGGACAATTCATCATTCCAGGACTTAAGACCACAATTCTTAGAAGCGACTGCAGTCGAAAATATCCTGTTGGAGAATACCAAGTTGGAGATATGGTACAATATACATCTAAAGGATTGGGAACAAATGTTTTCTGGCTTAGAATCAATTGTGCTCCTGAGATAACCATATTTAAATTAAAAAGCCCTGAAGTTGAAGCGAAAATTGAGAATAAGGAAATAGAAAATAAGAATCAGAC
>ONYG01000025.1 GCA_900321995.1 uncultured Methanobrevibacter sp.
TCTAATTATTTTTTTCAAGAAGTGCATTAATATCCAAATCATTAGCTAATTTCCAAGAAGATTCAAATAATTCCTTAATGTTTTTAACGGAATCCTCTTCATCATAAACAGCACCATATTCGAAATCTTCCTCATCCAAACTATTGGAAATCAATAATGCATGAGATGTATCCCCGATTAAGTTAAATGAGTCTACAGAAGGCAAAGTCTTGATTTCAACTCCTTTTTTAATAAGGGAACTTAATAATAGAACATATGAAATATCTTCCAAATCAAATTCTTCAATGATTACCCTTGACTTGATTTTTGAAAGACTTGACAGGAATCTGTCACCCATATCCTTAATGGTTGGAGCTTCCAATAGTATCTCTTCTTTTGAATGACTTGCAACTTCTTCAAAAGCTTCTTGAGAAGTCAGGATACCTTTTTCACAAATGACATAACTATTCAATAGTTTTGGAATAGGGATGGATTCCGGATTATTAGGGTCTATTGTAATGGTTTCTTCTTTACCACTTGCAATTTCAGAAACAGGTGCCACAGCAAGTTCTTCAGAGACATTTGGAGTGTGAACTTTTGGAACAGGCCTTGGAATTTCATCAATTTTAGCTTTAGGTTTTGGAGCCTCAATATTGGATTTCTTATGAGGTCTGGATAAGTTTGCATTCACATCCTTTTTAGAGGCTATAGGATTTGTAGAAGCAATGGATGTTGGCCTTGGCAAGTTTTCAACATCAATAGCTAAATTTGGAGTGATATATCCTAAATCATCAGCACTTTCTCTAAGCTCAACAGTTGAATCATCCTCAATTGCCTCTTCTTCATAATCGCCATAGACTATGCCATGTTCCTCCCTATAACCATCATCTGCATAGATAGGAGTTATGAAATCCTCATCAGCAGATTCATCATAAATTACATTATTATAAAGAGTATTTTCAGATTGGGACAAATTATAAACAGGTTCATCTTGTGGCTCTAAATCAATCTCATCAATAGGCATGATGATTTCTTCATCAATGGTTTTTGGCATTAGGCTGTAGCTTTCATCAGATACCTCATTATCATAAACTGTTTCAGCATCACCAACACTAGCTAAAGCCTTTGAAATTTCACTAGACCTTTTAGGAGCATTAGCCAAATTAATTGTTTCACCTGATTTCCTTCTTGGTCTGCGAGTAACTTTCATAGGTTTTTCATAATTTGGAGTGAAATAAACTGTATCAGGACTGGATTCCCCTTGATTTTCCTCCAAATAACCGTAGCTTCTTTTCTTAGGCTTGTTGGATTTTCTTATAGATGGGAGTTTGAATTTAGGCTTTTCTTCATTCACAGGTTTAGTCTTGAGAACCTGTTTGGATTGGTCTACTGGTTCATTGAATTTTAGTGTAGGTTCTGCTTGTTGACTGCTATTTAAGTACTCATCTAGAGTCATTGAAGAACTAGATTTTGAATTTGATTTAGAACTACCGTCCAATTTGGAATTAACTAATTCCTCAACACCTTTAGCACTTTCCACTACACGGGAGAAAGTGTCATTTTTAGATTTCTGATTCAATCTATTGCGTCTTGAATTCCTATTCAAGCTTCTTGAATCCAAAATTCTTATAATAAATGCTTGAAGCAATTTGTATAAACCGAAAATAGTGATTAAAACACCAATAATTAGAATTAAATCTATGAGGCGATAAACGATACTTCCATAAACAAGAACTAAACCAATAACTGTTAATAAAATACCAGTAAATATATCTAACGAATCTGCCACAAATACCCACCTTAAATATAAGTAAATAAATCAATAAAATTGGTTAATTAAGCATATTATTAAAAAATTAACCATTATTAATATTTATTTATAATATTAATCATTTATATAATTTTGTTTTTAATGAATAAAAAAAGGCCTAAAAATTAGTAAAAAAACTGAAATATAATAAAAAATCGATTAAAATAAAAAATCTATGTTAAATTGATAGTCTAAAATAAATAAAAACAAAATTGTATAAAATTTAAGAGAATAAGCAATTTATATGAAAATTTATAGCAAAGATATTAGGGCAAATTATAAGTCGAGATTAGTGGAAAATTGATTGGATATTGTAGAATTTAAAAAAGGATGAAATATTTTAAAAAGAGTTAAAAAGATAAAATAATTGTTAAATTTACATTAAACAATTAAATTACACTTTATTTAAAATATTAACCTCAAATAATTATTTAAATTAGAAAAAAAGACAAAATTTAAATAATAAATATTAAAAAAATTAGAAACAATGAGGTGATAATATGATTTTTGAAAAACATGAAAATGGAATTTCAGACATACGAGAAAAATTAAAAAATAAGGCCAAACTATTTTCAAAAGATGATTCTGGCCAAGGAGCTGCTGAATATATCCTATTATTTGGAGGAGTGATAGTGATAGCTTTAGCAGGATTGTTGATTTACAGATCTTACTTTAGCAATAATACAAGCGGATTAAATGCTACACAAGACATCTCATCAATTAGAGAAAATGTAAGCAGCATTTATTGAATTTGCAAAACTCCTCGATGGCAAATACAATGAAAAGACTAAAATCTCTAAAAGCAGATAATTGTGGACAAACAAGTGTTGAAGTAATACTGTTAATAGGTTCCATTTTAGTGATTTCAATCATTTGCGGAACTTACATATATAAAATTAATCTAGAGATAAATGATTTATTTAATCAAACACTTGTTAAAGGAAGACTGTTTTTATTTAACAAACTAAAATAAACTAAAATAAAATATGCTTTATCCATCTGGTAAAAATCCTAAAAATAATAAAAAAGTAAAAAAAGAATAATGAAAAAAGTAAAAGAAAAAATAAAAAAGTAAAAAAAGAATAATAAAAAAAGTAAAAAAATAAAAAATAATAAATCTTTCTAACTAAATAGAAAACCCCCGTAAACTAAATGTTAATGGAGATTTATTATTTTATGAAGATGAATTGAAAAAATCAAAAATATATTAATAAAAAATAAAATAATAAAAAGAATTAAAAGATTTTCAAATTTAATTAATTAATCTTTCTAAAGTTGCTTTCCAAGAAGCTGAAGAAACGTTAGTTAATTTCATGCCAGTTCTTTCAACAACAATTCTTTCTTGAGGACATACTTTAGTACATGCACCACATAAGACACAGTATTCCTGATTGAATTTAGCTGCATTGTCTTCAAGTACAACTGCATTACATGCACAAAGGTCTACACAGGACCCACATCCTACACATTCCTCTTCAGTGGTTTTTATTTCACCATCAAATGGTTTAGTGACTTCTGCTGCATCCACAGGACAGATTTCCTTACACCATCCACAGTTGATACAATCGGATCCAATGAATATGTCACCAGTGATTTTAGGTTTTTCAATTTCTTCACTGTGCATACAGGTAACACATACTGTCTTGATTGCTTCTTGAGGACATACTCTCTTACATACACCACAGTAGACACATTTATCCTCATCCACTTCAATGGAACAAGCATCAGGAGTATTTACAACAGTGATTGCATCTGCAGGACATAATTCTGCACAAGCACTACAGTAGATACACTCTTCATCATTAATTGAAATTTCACCTTTGAGCAAGTCATTTCTATCAGGCAATTCTCTTTTAAACAAAATCGCATCTTGAGGACATGCTACAGTACATCTTCCACAGAATTCACATGCTTCTTCATCAATTGCAGATTCATGAGTCCAGGTTGGATAATTAGCCAAGTCTTTGGAACTTTCACCATCGATTTCAAAGTCTAAAGCTCCAAATGGACAAGCAGATGCACATAAACCACAAATAACACAAGTATCTTCATCTATTGCAAGCTTGTTTCCTTCTATCTGACCTCTTGCAATACCTAAAACATCCCCTAAAGCTAAGGAGCTGGTTGGACAAGAGTCAGCA
>ONYG01000024.1 GCA_900321995.1 uncultured Methanobrevibacter sp.
AAATAAATTAGTTAAATAAATATTGACTTAAAAATATCTAAATTAAATTAATAGCTTATACTGTATTTATTTTATTTTTGGTGATTAAGATGAAAAAGGTAAAGATTACTGTAGTCAAGAAGGTAAGGCATGACGACCTAATCGAAAAATATGAAAACCCTTTAGAGCATGAGTGTGATGTGGAACTTGGAGAAGTCTTCATAGCTAACGGTTGGAAAAAACCAGACAATTTCTGTGACAGCGCTTGGGAAAGTCTTTCACCATTTGTTATGGGACTTGCTAACGGAGCAGAAGACTTTTATGATGGATGGATGAAGAATAAAAAATCCGCTATGATCTCCTGCAATGACGGTTTCAGACCTGTAAGCTTCCTTCTTGAAACCATGGACGAGGATGCTGATTAAAAAAGTGAAATATAAAAAAATAAAAAACTAAAACTAAAAAAAAACTGTAAAATAAAAAAGAAAAAATAAAAAACTAAAACTAAAAAAAACTGAAAAATAAAAAAGAAAAAAATAAAAGCTAAAACTAAAAAAAACTGAAAAATAAAAAGCTAAAAATAAAGACTAAAAGAAAAAAAGAAAAAAGATAAATTAATTAAAAATTAACCTTCCACCATAATTAACTTACCCGTATCCTTATCCTGATAAACTTTACCCATCTCCGTATATCCGTTTCCAGAAGACTTACTAAGGTCTGGAGTATCCTCTAATTCTTGACCTTGGTCTATCTGTGAAACTTCATTAATGGCCCTCATCACTTTCTGTTTTTGTTCCTCATCCATATTCTCATTAAAAACAACACTTTGCATATTCCAGGAAAGAACTAGAAAGATCAACAGACCCACCGCAATGACCAACATTGCATCAACAAGGTTAGATGTTCCAGCCATAGGGTCCTCTTCACCCTGACTTAGGAACTTGCCCTTTCTACGACGAATCATGCCATCACCAAAAATCATTTATTCAAGTTTTCTAAAACAGCATTTACAAATAGCTGGAGATTAGAGGAATACTCCTCATACCATCGATGTCTAACTTTAGCTATAACATATGCAACAGCACCAGATCCAATACCTACAACAGTAGTATCAAAAGCAACGATAATAGCGCTTGCTAAAGTGGAAACATCCCCACTACCAAGGGCTGCAAGTCCTGGACCCATAGGAATCAAGGTACCCATCAAACCAAGAGTTGGGCCAATACGGGTAACGATATCTATTTTTTCAAGATTTTTTGCCATAGCCACTTCCTCTTCCTCAATTAAATTTAAAGCCCATGCTTCACGAGATTCTGAAGATAAAGAATGAGAATCTATAATCTTCAATAAAACCTCTTTTTGACTATCAAATATTTCAGAACCATTAACAATAGACTTAAGCTCTTCAATAGACTTAGCATTAACTAAAGAAAAGATTAATTTTTCCCTATAATCTCTAGACAGTTTCTTTCGATTTGTATAATCAGAAATAAGACCGCCAAAAGCAAAAACTGCAAAAACTGCAAATATAAGCAAGAAAATTATTACAGGAATCTGTAAACTTTGAGAAACTACATTTAAAGCTGCAGTTAAAAACTCACTTCCAGGTATACTCACCACATAAATCACCACATACACAAAAAATAAACATTACCTTAAAAAATTAATAATAAATCAAACATAAACAAATCTTCTACCTCATAAACTAGAACATCATTTAAACATAGAGTTTCTTTTATAATAATATAAACCAAATACCGCTACAATTATCAGCAATACAAAAGTCAAAAGCATAGATTCTATAGAACCTATATTAATCGGCTTCATTTCATTGAAATCCAAAGAGATGATATTTGGAAGGAATAATGAAACGATAATAGAATATAATCCTAAAATATAGTAGGCGCTTCCCAATCCCTTATATGAAATGCTTAAATTGATTTTCTTAAATGCGAAATAGAATATTATCACTAAAAGAACCATTAACACTGCTGTTAATAGACTTACCTGCAAAGAATTCAAGCCAAATATAGCATCCTTAGATACAATGCACATAAATGCCATTAATAAAAAGCTAATAAAAGACAAGCCCAAGATTAACTTCAAGCTTTTTTTATTGTCCTTATTCTTATTGACTAAGTATCCGATGAAAATCAAGAGAATAGCTATTAAAAATAACAGCAGATAATTATAAACACCAATGATAGAGTTTAATTGAGTTCTAAATAAATTCATGAAATAAATTAGTATAAAAGTGCTTATAAATAATATAATGGAAAATATTGCTAAATTTTTCTTAGAAACATCTTTTAAACTAAGAATCAAACCAAAACCAATAGCAAAAATCATTATAGAAATTATAAGCCCTAAAGACCATAATAAACTAAATGCCATAATATCTCCACAATCAATTAAATAAATGTCTAAATAAGATTTTCTCATTAAAATACTTATTAAGCATGTTAATAAGAAAATAGTATAAAATATCTCTTAAATAATTAGATCATAACTATAAATGTTTTAAATAAGCATTTAACTAATTTTTTAAGAGAATTTCTAAAGACACTTATTTTTTATTTTTTAAAACCACAACACCAACAAGCACTCCAACTAATAATCCGATGACTAAACCAACGATAAGAGGAGTTAAAAAGTTATCACCATTATCAGCGTTGGAGTTAACATCAATTTCAACTAATTTTTTTGCAGAGTCAGCAATGGAACTATTATCATCATTGGAAACTAAAACTCTGTCTTTTAAATCAGCATGATCATTCAAGTAAGCTTCAACAGTATCCTGATATGAAATAGCTAAAATTCTTTTATTGGGATTAGATAAAGCATGCTCTAATTGATGTTCAACATCTCCATCAGATTTAAACTTATAAACAGTTATATTAAGACCCATATCATCTACAATGTTCTTTGCAAGAACACCATTAGACTCATTAGCTATAATCATGGTATCGTCAGTTATATCTGCACCATGTGCACTGACACAAGATACTGTTAAGATAGAAATAAATATGATAAGAATACAATATACGAATTTTTTCAAAATAAAAACCCCTTAAACTAAATTAACAATAATAATTGTATGAAATTCAAACTAAACTAATTTTCAACCAAAATAAAAAATTAAAAAAATTCCAACTTAACCAAACTTCCAAGCAAAAGAAAAGAAAAAATTAAAAAAATTCCAACTTAACCAAACTTCCAAGCAAAAGAAAGAAATTATAATATCAAACCTTTTCAATATTCTCAATCTCTGGACGGGTATTAAATATTAATTCAACAATAATTACATTAATAAATGCCTCTATAAAAGCTACAACCAAATAAAAAGGCAACAAACTAGCCAAAAGAACTTCCAAACTTGTAGTGTTAGTCAATAGCAATATTATTATCTGTACAACAGTGGCTGCTAAAATACCAAATATGGTAGAAAGAAATATGGACAGCCGTCCATTGATATTTTTAAATAAACCATATACGATTGAAGTAACAAAACTTAATGAAACACCCATAACCAAAACATTTGCACCTAAAGTCGTTATACCTCCCATCCCTAAAAATACGGCTTGAGTAAGCAAAGCTAAAAAGCAAACTAAAGTAGCATTTAAAGGACCTAATAAGATTACAACCAAAGGTATCAGGAAGAAATGCATAGGTATTCCAAAAGGAGATGGAATAGATAATGAAGTTGCTACAACTGTGGCCGCTGTTAAGACAGCAGTCAGAACCAGCCTTTCTTCCATATTAACTTTTTTAGAAAGCTTTATAAAGAATATAGCTAAAACTACAATAGTTATTATCCAATATACAATGGCTTGATCCATAGGAATAAGGCCATCAGGAATATGCATTGAAAATCACCTCATTTAAAGAATACTTTTGACAATATAATCACTGCAAAGAATCCGCATAATAGGAAACAAACCAACAATATTATATTAGATAATGTAAAGAAGTTATTTTCTTCACTAGCATTATTATCAACTTCATCTGAATTAGTGTCATTAGTAGTGGAGTTCACTTCTTCAATTGAAGAGTTAGAATCATTTTGAGTAGAATTTTCTAAATTATCCCCAACATCAGAACTAGATCCACTAGAACCCCCAAAGCTAGCTGAAGAAGAACCACCAGAACCAGAAACATAAGACCCAGAACTACCAGAAGAAGAACCACCAGAACCAGAAACATAAGACCCAGAACTACCAGAAGAAGAACTGCCAGAAGAAGGAGAACCACCACCAGAACCAGAA
>ONYG01000098.1 GCA_900321995.1 uncultured Methanobrevibacter sp.
TTACTACCCAAGATGCAGCACATGCCAAAAGGCTAAAAAATGGTTAGATGAAAATGGATTCGAATATGATGAACAGCATATTGTTGAGGACAATCCAGATTATGACCAATTGAAGGCATTATATGAGAAAAGTGGACTACCTCTCAAGAGGTTCTTCAACACCAGTGGTAAAATTTACAGAGAGATGCAATTAAAAGACAAGTTGCCTGAAATGAGTGAAGATGAACAGTTAAAGATTTTATCTAGTGAAGGCATGCTTGTAAAACGTCCAATAATTGAGACTGAATCTATCTGCCTTACTGGTTTTAGACAAAAAGAGTGGAAAGAGAAATTAAAATAAATAAAATTTCTCTCTTTTTATTTTTAATTTTTCATAAATTTTCAAAATTTTATTACAAATATCTTAAACTAAATCCTATTTTTAAATACAGAAATTTCAAAATATTTAATTACAAATATCTTAAACTAAATCCTATTTTTAAAATAAAAAATTTCAAATATTATTTTCCAATTTAAATTGTTCAATTCCTGTTTTTAATGCATTCAATCCTTCAAGCAACAATTCTTTTGGACATGCGACATTCATTCTCAAGAAATTTTCTCCATTTTGTCCAAATTGAACTCCAGGAGATAAGAATAAACTTGCTTTTTCTCTTAAAAATTCAGATAAAAGATTGGAAAATTCACAGTCTTCAAAATTTTCTCCCCTCAAATCACTACAATCCAGCCATAAAAGATATGTTGCATTTGCAGGAACCAATCGGATTTCAGGAATTTCACTTTTCAAAAAGTCATCAACAATCTTCTTATTATTAAATAAGACTTCTCTCAATTCATTTAACCAATCTTCGCTTTTGTATGCTGCAATAGTGGCATCAATCGAAAAAATGTTAGGATGATTGAAGCAATCAACTGATAATTGCTTTTCTAAAATCGCATAAATCTCTTTGTTTCGAGTGAAGACTGCAGAACTTTGAAGACCTGCAATGTTAAATGTCTTGCTTGGGGAAATGCAAGTTATGCTATTCTTTGATAATTCATCATCTAAAGATGCAAAAGGAATATAAGTCAAATTAGGGTCTGTTAAGTCACAGTGAATTTCATCAGAGACAACAATTACATCGTATTTGTTTGCTAAAGCAGCTATCTTTTCAAGGGTTTTCTCATCCCATATTCTTCCAATTGGATTATGAGGATTGCATAAAATCATCAATTTAGTTTTTGGGTTCTTGAATTTCTCTTCCAAATCATCAAAATCAATCAAATATGCTGTTTCCACATCATTGGACTTAGGATCATAAATCAGCTGATTTTCCACAACATTCCTATCATTATCCTCAATCACATAAAAGAAGACGTGGTAAACTGGTGTTTGAATCAATACATTATCTCCAACATCTGTGAATGCTCGAATGATGCTTGTTATTGAAGGCATTACTCCAGTTGCATACAATAGTTCCTCTTTTTTCATATTGAGGCCATATTTTTTCCACCAATCGATATAGGAATCAAAAACTTCCTCATTAACAAATGAATAGGCATAAACGCCATGCTTTGCTTTTCTATTCACTGATTCATAAATGAAAGGAGCCGCATAAAAGTCCATATCTGCAACCCACATAGGATATTCATCATCAAAAAGGTCCCATTTAAGTGAAGTGGTGTTTTTTCTGTCAATTATTGAGTCAAAATTGTATTTCATAATGCATCATCCGCTTATAATAGAAATCAAATTTAATATTAAATTTATAATTAATTCAAAAGTCAAATAATTAATTAATTAATAAGTTTCATAATGAATTCTTTCCTCATCAAAACTTATCCATAAACTAATTAATAAGTTTCATAATGAATTCTTTCCTCATCAAACTTATCCATAAACTAATTAATAAGTTTCATAATGAATTCTTTCTTCATCAAACTTATCCATAAACTTGTTTTTCCAGCCATCAGCAGGATATCCAAGAGTTATTATACAGAATGGCTTTAAGTTATCATCTTTTGGCAATCCTACGATTTCACCAATTGCATCCATTCTTTCCTCTTCAGGTGCCACTCCATTCCATAATCCTCCAAGGCCAAGGTTTACAGCCTCAAGAAGCATGTTTTCAGCAGCTACACTCATATCCTGTTGCCATACTAATTTATAAAATGATCTTTCAATATTTGCAATCAAGAGAATAGCTACAGGAGCATTTTTAACACGAGGCTTGATTTCACCGATTTTTGAAAGGGTTTCCTTATTCTTGATTATTAAAAATTCCCAAGGCTCTGCACCAAGTCTGCTTCCAGGTGCTTGCATTGCAGCCCTTAAGATTTTTTCGATTTTTTCATCTTCAACTTCTTTATCTGCGTATTCACGTATACTGCGTCTTGTATTGATAATTTCTTCAAATTCTGCCATGTTATCACTGAAAATTAATTATAAACTACTATTTAAATTAAATCATAGAATTTAATCATATGATGAAAAATAAAAATTAATTTTTAAATCAAAACTTAATTTCAAATAATAAAATATACTCCTTTATTATTTAAATAATTAATCTATACCCTTTAAAAATTGAAAAAGTAAATTAATAATTAAATTAATTATAACAATCAAGGATATAATACTTCAAATCAATTAAAAATAGATAAAAAAAGATAAAAATTTATATATAGTTATAACAATAGAAATAAAATCAATAAAACTTTAAATGAGGTGAAAAAATGGATGATAAAATCAGAGGGTTATTGCCAATAATCATAGGTTTAATTTTTATAATCTTCCCAATGTTTAGTGCAGATTTAATCTCAATTTTCGTTGGATTAATGGTATTCATATGTGGTTGCTTACTAATATTCTCAGGATATGTATCAAGAGAAAGTACAGGCACATTTGCTTGGATTTACATAATATTAGGTCTGATTTTTGCAATTATAGGACTATTATTCATATTTGCAATAAATGCAGTCTCATTCCTTGTAGCATTGCAATTCTATATTGTAGGATTCATATTGATCCTAGTGGGAATCGCTGGATTAATTGGAGCAGGACTCATGTCAAAAACAGGCTCTATCCTAAACTTAGTTTTAGGTATCCTAGTTATTTTCATTGCTATTTATGCAGCTAACAGCCCACAATTAATTACTGTAATATTAGGTATTGTACTCATTGCTAATGGAATACTCGCACTTATTCAAGATTAAATAGAGAATTTTATTCTTTATTTAATATTTCTTTTTTTAAATTAAATAAAATCCTAAAAATAAAAACTTCTAATTTTAAAAATAAAAAAAATCCTAAAAATAAAAACTTCTAATTTTAAAAAAAATAAAATCTAAAATTATCAAGGAATTATGTTCTAATTCTAAATTAAAAAAATCTTAAATTTGTTCAATGAATTATGTCCTAATTCTAAAATAAAAAAAGAAAAAGAGTTTTTTATATAAAAACTCCTTTTTAAATGTTTTTTTTCAATATTTTATATTTATTAATTTATTTTATTTTATGGTCAGTTTTCCTTTCTTGCTTACTGCATTATAGGTTTTGTCTCCTGCAAATTTAACTGTGAATGAATAGGTTCCTTTCTTGTTTAGGCTGACATTTACTGTTGCAATACCCTTTGAATTGGTTTTTGCTGTGTATGTCTTGCCGTTTACAGTAAATGTGACCTTTTTGCCTACAATCGCTTTTCCTCTTGTGGATTTTAATGTAGCAGTTAAGGACTTGGTCTTTGCAGTAGCCTTATATGACTTATTAGCACTTGTGAGTTTTGGATTTTGTGCAGTCACATTGATTAGAGCAACTTCAAATGATCCTTCATAGTTATCATCTCCTAAGAATGCAATCGCAAATGTGTATAAATTGACGACTTTTAGATTTATTTGAAGTTGTGCTCCTCCAGTTGCGTTAGTTGTCCTATTGTAGACTTTACCATTGAATCCGATTTGAATAGGTTTATTTACTAAAGGAGTTCCATATTCATCGACTAATTGGAAGTTGAAATAATCTCCGACTCTTCCCTCAATGGCTGACTCAAATGCAGTTGTTTTCATGTTCTTAAATATGATCTTTGTACTGATTCTGTTAACCACCACATAAGTGTTTGCATCAGATCCATCATGGTTCTTATCTCCACCATATATGATTACAGCATCGTATCTAGAAACAAGCAAGTCTTTTGTAGGAACTTTAATTTGACCATTTGCATCTGTAATGTAGCTAAATTTACCTCCCAAGTAAACATTAAGCTCAGCACCAGCAATAGGATTGCCTTCACCATCTTTTAAGCTAGCAATTAAATAATCTTCTGCCTTATATGAAGTATTAAGATTATTTACAGTGATTTCTGTTATAATCTTATTTATAGTTACATTGGATTCCTTTGTTACAGCTGTGTGGTTTTCATCTGGAATTGTTCTTACACTTAGTGTGTATTTTCCAGAATCTAATCCGCTTACTGATATTGTGTTTCCATCAATAACTATTTTCGCTTCAGCATGGCCATTTATTGTCGCTTCAACTCCACTTGCGCCCTCGTAGCTTACTGTTGTGTTTCCTATTGTGTTGTAGTCAAACTCAAGGTCTTCCACAGTTAATGTTGAATTGACCTTATTAACAGTAACTGTAACGGTTTTACTGACTGCAGTATGGCCCTCATCAGGAACTGTAGTGACAGTCAAATTATGAACTCCTGCCTTTAAACCAGAAATAGGGATAGTGAACTCATCAACACTAACGCTTTCATCATCTATCTTGGCAGTGATTCCTGCTGCACCTTCGCATATTGGAGTGACATTGATTGAATCACCATAATCCATTTCAACATCATCAATTGTTATTGTGGAATCTGTTATATTGATGGTTATGGTTCCATTGTTTATATCTACATTATCCAATCCTTCATAGATTGCAGTGACTTCATATTCTCCATAGCCATCAAATGTATATTCTGCCCACCAATTACCGTCAGCAGCATAGCTTCCATTGATTTCAGTGCCGTTTGCTAAGATAAATATTACTTTACCATCCCATAAGAGATTTTCTGGAATGTTGGATTTTGCAGTAATGTTGACATTCTTCTTGTTGCTTGTAATTGAAGTCACATTTATATAAAAGTTAACATCAGGCATTGCTATTTCTATATTCCTGATAAGCGGTTCTAAACCTTTATATTCAGTATTGATAACTGCATAATAAGATCCAACAGGTAAGTCCACAACCCAACCTTCACCGCTTAAACAAGTACGATTAACTGCGCTTTTATCATTGTCCTTAGGGTATATGGTCATTGAAATCTTTCCATCAGTTATTTCCATGCCACTGTTTGTTGTTAAATTAAATGTTAATTTCTCACCAGAGCAATAAACTGAGTAGAAATCATGAACATCAAATGACGGTGCAAGAATGAGTGTGTTGTTAGTTGTATCTGAATCGTTTTTGAAAATACAGGAATCAGCAGTAACTGCCCATGTATAGCAAAAACTAGCGCCACCTTCCGGAGCAGAGTTACCTTCAAAATAACTATTTGTAATGTTAACCTGATCTTTAGTCATGAAGAAGAGAGCTCCACCACGATTACTAGCCTCATTAGCAACAAAACTACAATTTATCACATTATCATTATCATTAAGGAAGTAGAGTGCACCGCCGTCATTAGCAGAGTTGTCCTCAAAACTACAATTTGACACATTACTAGGATAGCTTAAGTAAACTGCTCCTCCATCATTTTTAGCAGTGTTAGCAGTGAAATTAGAATTATCAACAGCGCCGAATTTACTGTAGAGTGCACCACCATTATAAGATGCATAATTATCCTCAAAACTACAATTTGCAACATTACCTTTCTCTGAGATGTAAACTGCACCTCCGCTATGGGTAGCGTGGTTGTTTGTGAAATTACAATTTATAGCCTCACCAGATTGAGCGAAATAAACAGCACCTCCGTCGTGTTTAGCAGAATTGTTCTTAAATGACACATTTTCAATAGCTCCATATTTAGCAGCAATTGCACCACCGTTTTCTGCAGAGTTTTCAATGAATTCCCCATTGAATATTACGTTTACAAAAGTTTCAAAGAAATTGACTCCTCCACCACTAGGAGAGGTGTTGTTTATGAAATTAGAGTTGAATGTGATGTTTTGAGGAGTTTGTCGATAGTTTACTGCCCCACCATTCAAAGAAGCTGTGTTGTTTATGAAATCACATGTGAATACGCTATTGGTAGCTACATTCTTAAATGTTATTGCACCACCGTTTCCATTTGTTGGATCGATTTGTCCTAAAGCACTATTATTAATATAACTGCCTGTAAAGTTATTCTTGTCAGTAGTGCTGTAGAAAAACATTGCACCACCGCATGATTTTCCAGTGTTGTTTATAAAGTCACTGTTGAATGTGTTTGCGTTTGCACCCTTGGAGAAAAACATTCCTCCTCCATAGCCTGCATAATTATCCTTGAAAATAGACTCAAAAGTATCGTTTTGAACTAAATTATGGAAAAATATTGCTCCTCCACTTTGTCCTGCATAATTATTATAGAATTGGGATGAGAAATTGTTATTTGTTGATTGGGCTTCAACATATATTGCACCACCATTTCTACTTGCCTTGTTGTCTGTGAAAATAGAATCTATCACATTTCCTGTGGCATTAAAGTAAATTGCTCCACCACCACTTTTCGCACCAGCCACCTCATTGCTAGTGAAATTACAATTTGTCACATTACCAGTAGCAGAGAAGTAAACTGCACCACCATTTTCTGCGTATCCATTAGTGAACTCTATGTTTTTGAGTATAACATTGTTTGCACTTATATAGAATATTTTTGATAGTTTATTTGCATCCAGTGTAAGATTGTTTCGTCCAACTAATGTTAAAGTTTTATTAATTGTGATTGGTATACCAAAACCCTCATATAAACCATCAATGGTGATTTCATCCCCTTCATTTGCTCTGTCTATTAAATTTTGAAGTTCTGTGAAGTTCCTACCACTGACAAAGTCATCAGCATTAAGGATATTATTAGAAAGATCAATACCTCCTGAAACTGAATGAATTGCACCTTCAGTTATAGGATTATTTGTAAAATCAGAACCAGAAATAGTGCAGTGATTAGAATTAATATAAATTGCATTACCCATTTTTGCAATGTTCTTATTAAACTCAGAATTTATAATACTGCCAGTAGCGCCATCTGCTAAATAGACTGCACCTCCATTTTGACTTGCAGTGTTGTTAATGAAATTACTATTTGTCACTTCACCATTACCAGCAAAGTAAACTGCACCGCCAGTACTGAAATCACCAGTTGCCTTATTATCAACAAAATTACAGTTTGCCACAGTACCAGTACTTGAAAATCTAATTGCACCACCATTATCTGTTGCAGAGTTAGCAGTGAAATTACAATCTGTCAGATTAGCAGCGCCATTGAAGTAGACTGCACCACCACTGCTTGCAGAGTTATCCTTGAAAGCACAATCTATTAAAGTACCCTTACCAGAGAAGTAAACTGCACCACCATAAGTTTTTGCAGCATTATCTGTAAAATCACAATTTATCAATTCAGCCTCACCACTAAAGTAAACCGCAGCCCCATTGATTGCAGAGTTATCATTGAAAGCACAAACTGTTAAAGTACCTTTACCAGAGAAGTAAACTGCAGCACCATTACTAGTATCACTAGTTGCTTTGTTATAAGTAAAATTACAGTTTGTTAGAGAACCAGACTTTTGGAAGTAAAGCGCACCACCATTTTCTGTGGTTGAACCATTTGTAAAAATTATGTTTTTCAAAATTACATTGTCTGCTGTAATTTGGAATATTCTTGATAATTTTTTTCCGTCGATTTTAAATCCGTTTCCATCGATTGTTATGGATTTGTCAATATGGATTCCGTTAGTGTCAAAACCGTCTTCGTATTCATAATTCTTATTTAATGTTAATGTTGAACCCGCCTCTGCTGCTGTAATATTAGCTTGAAGCTCAGCAAATGTTCCGCTATTTCCGTCACTTAAGAATTCAACATTCCTTGTTTTGCTTATTAGTTCATCTTCTTCACAAGATATCATCTCGCCAGCATCTGCTTGTGATAATTCAATTGATGAATCATCTTCACTGACACTTACTGTATCGTTCACATCACTGGCACAGACACTGCTTACACCAAATATGAGTATGGCCAGCACCAGCATGAACATTATTTTCTTATATTTCATTTTTCCCCGAAACTCCTGAAAATCGTATGATAAAAAAGTTTTATATTATTCAAATAATCTTAAAAATAATATATTTGTTTTAAACTTCTAAAACATGCCTAAAAATCTATTTATTAATATATAAATATATAACTATTTTGAAATGAAATTATTAAACGGATTTATTAACTTCCTAAAGAATATTAAAAAAAACAATTAATCAGTTTTTTGATTTAAAAAAAGAAGTTAATCACCTTGTGATTTAAAAAAAAATAACCATTTCATCTATTTAAAAAAAAAATAACCTAATCATCTAGGATTTAAAAAAAATAAGCCAATCCACATTTTGATTTAAAAAAAATAACCTAATCATCTAGGATTTAAAAAAAATAAGCCAGTCAACATTTGATTAAAAAAAATAAGAAAAGAAGAGTAAAAAATAAGAAAAGAAGAGTAAAAAATTTTGTTCAAACTTTTTTTAAAAGTTTGAACTAAAATTTAGCATTAATTACAGTCTTTCCACCCATATAAGGCACTAATACATCAGGAACCTTTACACTACCATCTTCTTGTTGATAGTTTTCTAAAATACAGCATATGGTTCTTTCAGTAGCGATTGCAGTACTGTTTAAGGTGTGTAATATTTGAGCATCACCAGATCCAGCTCTACCATATCTTGTCTTGGTCTTACGAGCTTGATAATCCTTACAATTGGTACAGCTTACTAATTCTCTGAATGCACCAGAACCTGGGAACCATGCTTCTAGGTCGTATTTGATAGCAGCGTTATCGTTTAAAGCAGAAGATACAATAGCTATGATTTGATATGGAAGGCCTAATTTTTGATAGATTCTTTCAGTGACTTCCATTAAATGATCATGCTGATTTCTAGAGTCTTCTGGAGTGGAATAAATGAATTGCTCAATCTTTTCAAATTGGTGAACTCTGAAAATACCTAAAGTGTCTTTACCGTGAGAACCTGCTTCTTTTCTAAAGCAAGTGGAAAGAGCACAGTATCTAAGTGGCAATTCTTCAGGATTGATGATTTCATTCCTATGAAGAGCTGCAAGAGTCTGTTCAGCAGTTGCAATCAAGTACATATCCTCATTTTCAACCTTATATAATGTTTCCTCAAACTCACCAAGCTCTGAGGTTTCGGCTGCAACTTCCCCTTTTACAAAGAAAGGAGTTTGCATTGGAATATAGCCTTCAGCTTCAAGTTCGGATAATGCAAATTGAATCAATGCTAAGTTTAAATGAAGAATGTCTCTTTTCAAGTAGTAGAATCTTGCACCTGAAACGCTAGCTGCAGTTTCAAGGTCAGCACCATCAATCTTATTGATTAAATCTACATGATTTAACAATTCGAAATCATGTTCAGGGATTTCTCCATAGGTTCTAACAACCACATTGTCATCTTCAGTGTCTGAAATAGGAACATCTTCATCTATGATGTTTCCTACCTTGTATCTGTAATCATCTCTAAGCTTGAGGTATTCTGCATTTTTAGCGCTTAATTCCTTAATTTCATTTGCAACTTCCTTGGATTTTGCAATGACTTCTTCCATATTGCCTTCTTGCTTAGCTTTTTTAAATGATTTTGATAATTTGTTCTTTTCAGCTCTTAATGAATTTAATTTTCTTTCACCTTCTCTCCATAAGGTGTCGTATTCAATTACTTTTTCTGCATTTTCTGTGCTTCTGAATCTTTTTTTCTCAGATTCAAATATCAAATCAGGATTTTCTCTGAATAATTTTATATCTAACAATTTTTATTCTCCTTTTCAATGAATAAATCAATTAATTAATAATCAGTAAGTTTAAATTAGATAAATGATTTTTAAGCAATATATCATTTGGAATATATCTTAAATATGTCTCAGTAATATATCTTAAGAAAAATATCTTAAGCATCATCTTAATCATTTATTATTAAATAGTATATTTTTTATTATTTAATATCTTTTTGTTTAGATGAAGATTATCATTCTTTTAATCCATTAACTAAAATGGAATATCTCTCCTCTGTTCTTTCTATAGGATCCTTAGAAACCTTTGTATGAGATGGAATTTCAATAAAAGAAATAGAAGAATCCTCTCCACACTCATTTTCATAAACTTTTTCCTTTAGATAATCTGGATAAACAACAAAGGAATAATTATCCTCACCAATCTTAGCGCCAATATCTAAAACAATATCCTTTAAAAACTCTGAATAGACTTTAACCACCTTATTGGAATTCTCTTTTCTCAAATTTTCAAAAGCATCTTCATCATTAGCAAATTCCAAATCATAAGAAGAGAATATCTCATCAATATCCTCATTAGAAATCTCTTTATCAGTTAAATCATGAGCAAAACAGTGCTTTGAAACCTTTAAAATACTTTCCTTAATCTGATTAAATGTATTTAACTTAAGTGTTAAGGAATCCATTTCAACTTTGCTCTCAGAAAGCAGAATAGCTAAATCTCCTTCTTCCTTATCAGGATGCTTATTAACCTTAAATTCATTTAGGCCAACCCATTCAACTATTTGCTTACACATTGGTGTAGTAACAATAATCATAATAATCCACTTAAAAATTTATTAATCACTTGAAATAAAACTTCCCTTGAAATTAAACTTCACTTGTAAAAGATATATACTATTATTAAAAAAATATTAAATATAAATTTCGTTAAGATAATGAAAAAAATATTTTATAAGAAATTATAAATTTGATAAAAGATAAGTGACTAAAATGATAATAGATTTAAGCTTAGCAGAAAGCCACTCTAAAGATGTTTCAATTATGGTTGATGCTTTAAGAGCAAGCACTACAATAACAGTAGCTTTAGACCATTTTAAAGAAGTAATTCCTGCATTTTCTCCAGAAGATGCTAGAAAACTTGCTAAAGAAAATAACTCTGTCCTTGCAGGAGAGCGAAAAGGACAAAAATTAGATGGCTTTGACCTTGGAAACTCCCCTTGCCAGATAAAGGATTTCAATACAGACAAAGAATCAATTGTTCTTACAACAAGCAATGGAGTGAGAGCCCTTGAAAATATGAAAAATTCAAGGAATATCCTAATTGGTGGATTCACTAATGCAAAAGCTCTTGCTAAAGCAGCAACAGAACTTGCTCGAGAAGAAATAGAAATAGTTATGGGAGGATATAATGGAGAATTTGCCATAGAAGACTTCTTAGCAGCAGGAGAAATATTATATTGGATTAAAGAAGAACTAAAAAAAGAAGACACTGCACTTGAAGATACAAACGATGGTTCTGATTATCAATGGAAAGATAGAAAGGGATTTTCCGAATATGCAATATCTGCTATTTTAGCAAGCCGTGATAAAGAATCTAACAATAAAGAAATGCTTAAATCAAAATCTGGAAAACGATTAAGATATTTAAACTACAGCGATGATGTAGAACTATGCATGAAAAGAAATATAAGTGAAAATGTAGGAATCTATAAAGATGGAAAGATTGTTTTGTACGAATAAAACAAATTTACAAAGAATACACTTATAAAAAATTTATTATTAAACAGTTTTATACAGATAAAACAATTTTACAAATAATGCTACAAAGAATACTGATTATAAAAAAATTTATTATTAATCAAATTTAAATAACTGAAATGTTAAATAGTAATAAAAAGTAAAATTTAAATCATAATTAGAATTTAATTAAAAATATATGAATTATTTATCAAATGCAAAAAATTATAAATTATAATTCTCAATTAATAATAAAAAACAAAGAAGGATAATCTAATGAGACGAGAATGCTTAAAGATAATAGGTACTGCACACGTATCTCAAAATAGTGTGGATGAAGTGAAAGAGGCTATTTTAGAAGATCAACCAGATGTAGTGGCTATTGAATTAGACAGAGGAAGATACATTAGATTAATGAATCAAAGGAATGGAATTGTAGAAGATGACCAAATTCACATTACAAAAATCATTAAGGAAAATAAGGTAGGTCTCTTTTTAACCACAACCATTCTCTCTTACATGCAAAATAAGATTGGAGAAGACTTAGACGTTAAGCCAGGTTCAGAAATGGTTGGTGCAATTGAAGCAGCTGAAGAGATAGGTTGCAGAATCGCATTGATTGACCGTGACATCAATGTCACATTACAAAGGGTCCTAAACAATATGTCAACTTGGGAAAAACTTAAATTCGTCTACGGAATTATTGCATCATTATTCTCCAATGAGGAAGAGGAAATCGATGTGGAATCCTTAAAAGAACAATCTGCAATCGATGAGGCAATGGGTTACTTTAAAGAAATTTCCCCTGGAGCATATGAGGCATTGGTTAATGAAAGGGATGCTTATCTTGCAATGGGCATCTTACATATTCCAGAGGACCATGTAATTGCCGTTGTAGGTGCAGGACATAAGGAAGGAATCAATAGCTACCTTGACAATCCCGAAAGAATTCCTCAATATAATGAATTAATCAATACAGAGAAAAAGGGAGGAATCCCTTGGCTTAAAATCATATTGGCCCTAATCCCAATCTCATTTGTTGTGATATTTTTTCTTGCTTGGATGAAAGGAATCCAAATCCAAGGAAACATAATGGAATTTGTTGTAATAAGTATGATTATGGGATTTATAGGCTCAATTCTCTCAGGATCTAAAATCCAATCTGCAATTGTTGGAGGAGTCGTTGCTCCCCTTACCATCATTCACCCACTACTTGCAGCAGGATGGTTTTCAGGACTTACAGAAGCTAAATTCAGAAAGGTTAGAAAACGAGACATTACTAATCTTGGAAAAATAGAAAGCTTTAGAGACTTATGGAACAATAATATCTTTAGAATCCTCCTTGTAGTAGTTGGAACCAACTTAGGAGTGAGCATTGCAACATTAGTGATATTGCCTTCTCAAGTATTTATTCCATTGTTTATGAAAATCTTCGGAGGATAAAAAAATGTATGTAATATTCAGATGCGACTGCGGAAGAGTCCTTTATGCAAAGCAAGGAGTTGCCACAAGAAAATGCACTTGCGGAAAAACAATTAAAGTAAAAAGTCGCAGAATTCTAAAAAAAGTAGAAACTGCACAAGATGCATCTGAGGCAGTTCAGGAAATGCAAGCAGAAATCTATGGAAATACAGGATTCAGCACTGCAGATGTTTATAAGAAAAATAAATTCTTAAATCAATTAGATAGAAAAATGGATGAATTTAAATAATTTATTCTTATTCTATCCCACAATCCTTTTCAAAATACATTTATCAAAATATTTTAAATCTCTTTTTTCAAAACTAAAATCTCATTAAAAAACATTCCATTAAAAAAAAACAAAATAAAAGACTACTTTTTTTACAATTACAATTTCAATCAGTTAACAAAATAAAATCAGCATAACAAAAATACACTTTCACACCAATTTAACACAATGAAATCAATTTTACAAGACCACCCAAGAAACTTTAATCAAACCACTGAAAATCGCTTAAAATAGAAAGATTAAAATATTAAATTATAAAAATATTAAGATATTTAAAAAGATATTATTAAATAGTTTATTCTATATATAAACTTATGAACAAATTTTTATAACAAATTATAAAAAGGACTTAATAGAAATGGACTCGATAATTATAGCAATTGAAATTATAATAATCATAATTTTAATCGTATTGAATGGACTTTTATCCCTTGCGGAAATTGCAGTAGTGTCTGCAAGAAGAATCAGAATGCAAAAAATAGCAGAAGAGGGGGATAAAAGAGCTTTAGCTGTTTTAGACTTTATGGATAATGCAAGTGATTTCCTATCTACAGTACAAGTTGGAATAACTTTTACTGCAATCATTACAGGGGCACTTGGTGGTACTACTTTTTCTGAACCTTTAGGAAACTTCTTTAGCCCGTACATACCTTACAGTTACCAAATAAGTTTCATAATCGTGATTCTTGTTACATCTTACTTTACTATATTGGTTGGTGAGATTGTACCGAAAAGAATGGCATCGAATGACCCTGAAGGCTATGCTTTGCAAACTGCAAAATTCATGCAAATAAGTTCCATAATCTGTAAGCCTGTTGTAATATTGCTTGACAGCTCCACTAATTTAGCATTGAAGATTGTTGGTTCATCTCCAAAAGAAGATATTGTAACTGAAGAGGAAGTCAAATTACTCATTGAAGAGGGTATTGAAGACGGAACAATAGCTGAAGAAGAGGAAGACATTATTAAAAGAGTTTTCCGTTTAGATGACCAGAAAGTGGACATGATAATGACTCCAAGAAGCGAAATAATTTGGCTGGACTTGGAAGATGACCTTGAAGAGAACAAGGAAAAGATCATTGAAAGTAAAAGATCTATTTTCCCTGTTGCAGATGCTGAATTAGATGACTTTATCGGTGTTGTTCAAGCAAAAGACATTCTTAGTGAAATATTTGCTGGCAAAGACGTGAACATTAGAGAAAGCGTTAAGTCACCATTAGTCGTTCCTGAAAATATGCTTTCAATGGATTTGCTTAAGGAATTTAAGGAAAACAGAGAATATGTTCATATGGTACTTGTTGTAGATGAATTTGGAAGCGTTGTAGGATTGATTACATTAAACGACTTACTTGAAGGAATTGTTGGAGACATTCCTGGAATTGATGAGGAAGATGACCCTAAAGCAATTGAAAGAAAAGACCATTCATGGTTAATTGATGGTAGATTCTCTATTGAAGACTTTAAGGACCTCTTTGAAATTGAAGAGGACATGCCTAATGAAGTTGAAGACGGATATACAACCATTGCAGGATTCATCCTATCACATGCAGGTAAAATCCCAGAAACAGGCGAAATATTTACAGAAGGCAAATTCACTTTCGAAATCATAGATATGGATTCAAATCATATCGATAAGATTCTAGTGAAAGTCAATGAAGAGAGCGAAGAATCAGAAATCGAAAATGAAGAGGATTAATTATTCAAACTCTAGGGGGTAAAACCATAGAACTAATCATGCAAATTATTTTACTAATTATAGGTTTTGTGCTTTTAATTAAAGGTGCAGATATATTCGTAGATGGTGCAAGTAATGTTGCATATAACTTTAAGATACCTACAGTGATTGTTGGATTAACCATTGTAGCATTTGGTACAAGCGCTCCTGAAGCTGCAGTATCAATCACATCTGCATTTGCTGGAAGCAATGCAATTTCCTTAGGAAACGTTGTGGGAAGTAATATATTCAATATCTTAGGAGTTGTAGGTACCTCTGCTTTACTTGGAACCCTTACTGTTGATAAGGTATTGATTAAAAGAGATTTCCCATTCCTTGTTGTCTCAACAATTGGACTGCTCATTATAGCATATCTTTTTGGAGAAATAAGCCAAATATGCGGAATAATATTCTTAATAATCATCATTGCATATGTTTATTATCTTGTTAAAAAAGCAAGAGAAGACAAGGAAGCAATGAATGAGCAAAGCGAAATAAAACTTACAATACCAAAAGCAGTTATATACATAGTCATTGGTATTGTTGGAATCATAATCGGTTCTGACTTGGTTGTAAATGGAGCAAGCTACATTGCAAGTGTCTTTGGATTAAGTGACGTGCTCATTGGTCTTACAATTGTTGCTATAGGAACATCATTACCAGAGTTTGTAACTTCCATCACTGCACTTAAGAAAGGTGACAATGGTATTGTAGTGGGAAATGTACTCGGATCATGCATTTTCAATATATTATTCATTTTAGGTATAAGCAGTGCCATTATGCCAATGCCAATTGCACCTGAAATGGTATTCGACATATTGCTAATGACATTAGTAACCATCATTGGAGCATGGTTCACCTATACAAAAAGCGAAGTGGATAAGAAAGAAGGATTGGTTTTAGTAATTCTATTCCTTATTTATATGGCTTTTGTAATATTAAGAAATTAAAATTTAATTTCTTTTTTTCTTTTTTTTTGAAAAAATAAAAATAGTTCGTACATAATAGAATAAATAATAAAATTATAATGAAAGATAAAAAAATAATTTTATTAAAAAATAAGGAAAACTGAGTCTTTTTTAAATGAAAAAAGCTCGAAATTTTTATAAGATTTAATTAATTTACTAAATTTTCATGATTTTTATTAAGATTTGATTAATTTTCTAAATTTTCATAAATAGTGTCCTTAATTTCACAAGCCTTACAAACCTTACCTGAAGTAGGCTCACCACACCTTTCACACTCATTCAAGACAGTGCGGACATTTTCAACATCCAATATCTGTTTAAATGACTCCATCACATTTACTTTTGTTCCAGGATGCTTAGATTCAGTATTATTAAGGAACTCCTTTATCTTAGCCCTTAATGAAAGACTTGAATAAGGACATTCCGCCAAATGTATTTCAATTCCATTTAAAACTGCCCACATACCAACTTCCTTTTCAGGAGTGTTCCATAAAGGCTTGATTCTTGGAACCAACTTTTCATGAATCTGATCAAGCTCAGGCCCAAACTTAGAGAATTTGACTGTATCTCCTCTAGAAAAGCTCATTAAAAATGACTGTATTTCATCATCAAGATTATGTCCAGTGGCTATCTTATCCGCACCTATCTCATAAGCTGTTTTATTTAAGATATTACGCCTAAATACACCACAAGGGATGCAAGCACTTTTAAAATAAGAATAAATATCATCTAATGCAAAGCCTTCCTCATCCTTAAAGGACTTTTGAATGAGAGGAATATCCAAAAGCTCTGCATTGTTTACTGCAGCATCGATTCCATGCTGACGATATCCTTCGATTCCCTCATCAACTGAAATAGCAACAAGCTCAAAATCAAAATCGCATCCATCCTGATAATATTTAAGAGCATGTAGAGTTAAAACACTATCCTTACCACCAGATAAGGCAACAGCTATCTTTTCACCCTCCTTAATCAATTGATAATCATTGATTAAATCAGTTATTCTAGAAAAAATCTTTTCATTAAATTCATCCTTGTTTAAACCCATAATACCACAAATATCAAGATAAGTCAAAATAATATAAAAAATAATTCACTACTAAATTTTATATCTAAACAAATATAAAATATTTAGTATGATAACTGCAGATTTTTGTATATTGCCTATGGGCATAGATGGAACCGAAATAGGAGAATACGTAACCAAAGCTGTTGAAATTATTGATGCATCTGGATTAACTTACCAATTGACTGCTATGGGCACTCAAATTGAAACAGATGACTTAAAAACATTATATGATCTTTGTGCTGAAGTTCAAGAGGCAATATTTGAGATGGGCTCAGGCAGAGTGTATAGCGTATTAAAAATTGATGACAGAAGAGACAGAGAAAACAGAACTCTTGAAGCTAAAATAAAAACTGTACAAGATCAAATGGACGAAAATAAAAAATAATTAGCTAATAAAATCAGCAAAAAATAATTATTATTAAACAATAGAAAAAAAGAAAAACAGTATAATAAACAAAAATAAAAAATAAAAAAAGCAGTGAAATAAAGAAAACAAAAATAAAAAAACTTAGAAAAAAGGATATTAATTATCCTTTAAATTCTTTAATTGTTTTTATGATTAAGTCCAAGTCTTCTTTAGTAAGTTTAGCATGAACAGGCAATGATAAAACGTCTTCAACTATCTTATCAGTTACTGGAAGGCTTTGGTCATAACCCATATTTGTGTATAATACTTGATTATAAAGAGGAATAGGATAATAAATACCATTTCCAATACCATTTTCTAATAGGTATTCAGATAAAGCATCTCTTTTTCCATCTTTAACCTTAATTGTGTATTGATGGTAAACATGTTTATATCCTTCCTTGACTACAGGAGTCTCAACCAAATCACAATCAGCTAAACCTTCATTTAAGTATTTAGCATTTTCAATTCTTTTATCATTAAAGGAATCTATTTTTTTAAGTTGTTCTAAACCAATAGCAGCTCCAATATCAGTCATTCTAAAGTTATATCCTAAAACGTCATGATGATATTTAGTTGGAGAACCATGAGCTCTATATATTTTAGCGTTTTCTGCAAATTCCTCATTGTTAGTGGTGATCATTCCACCTTCACTTGTAGTCATGTTTTTGGTCGGATAAAAACTGAAACAAGCCATATCACCTAAATTACCGACTTTCTTACCATTATATTCTGCACCATGAGCTTGAGCAGCGTCTTCAATAACAATCAAGTCATGTTCCTTAGCAATTTTCATTATTGGATCCATGTCTGCAGCTTGACCATATAACTGAACAGGCATTATTGCTTTTGTCTTTTCTGTTATTGCTTCTTCTATCTTAGAAGGATCGATTGTAAATGTGTCTTCATCAATATCAACAAAAACAGGTCTTGCGCCAGTATATAAAATAGAGTTACCTGTAGCTGCAAAAGTGAATGGTGTTGTGATTACCTCATCACCTTCTCCAATTCCAGCAGCAAGCAATGCCACATGCAATGCAGAAGTTCCAGAATTAGTTGCAATTCCATATTTTGCACCGACAAAATCAGCAAATTCCTTTTCAAACTCAATTACCTTAGGCCCTTGAGCAATCATTCCTGATTTCATAACTTCAACCACTGCATTAATTTCTTCTTCTTCAATAATAGGACTAGCTATTGAAACTTTAATATCTGCCATATTCTCACCTAAAGAACATAATAAACATAATAAAATTATATTAAATAAAACTTATAGATATAAAATAATATGTAATTTATTATTTAATTAAAAAATTGAATTATTTTAAAAAAATTCCTTATGATTAAATATTACTCTTTAATCTTATATTAGTTTTATTATATCTTAAAAAAATAAAATAAAAAATGAACAAAAACATATGAAAGATTCGAACCAAGATTAATTAAAAAATAATTAAAATATTATAGACGATTTAATAATAACTAAAAAAATTAATAATAATAGATTAAAAAAAAACATCATAATTAAAGACAATACACTTAAGAGAGAGGCAGATAAAATGGAGTATCCGGATAATTTTCCAAAAGAAGAACTAAAAACATACACAGAAGATGAATTGAAAGTGATAGAAGAGGGAAAAGTGAAGATTAAATTCCCAGATTTTGATAAAGTCTCATCTGATGCTCCTGTATTTTACAATCCGCGTATGGAATTCAATAGGGACACATCAATATTAGCCCTTCAAGCATATCAAAAGGAAGTGGATAGGGAAATTAATGTCTGTGACCTTTTTGGCGGAAGCGGAATAAGAGGAATCAGATATAAAAAGGAAATTGATGGAATAGGCGAAGTCTCTGTAAATGATATTAGCCAACTTGCAAATGAGTTCACTAGAATTAACGCAGAACTCAATGGTGTTGAAGTGAATATCCATCAAAAGGAAGCTAATATCGAACTTAGAACCAATATGGGACTCTTCGATGTCATTGATATTGACCCATTTGGAACACCTTCTCCATTTGTAGACTCTGCTGCATATAATCTAAAAAGAGATTCTCTCCTCTGTTTAACTGCAACTGACACCTCCTGCTTATCTGGAACATATAAAGAGCCATGCATTAGAAAATACAATGCAAAGCCTTATAAAAGTGAATATTATCATGAAAACGGAATAAGAATTCTCATAGGATTTGCTGCCTTAACATTAGCAAAATACCAAAAGCATATTGAAGTGAAATTATCCCATAGCAGCGAACACTATATGAGAGTGTATCTGAAAGTAATTAAAGGATCAAAGGCAACAGACGAATCCTTAAAGAACATAGGATACATTAGCCATTGCAAGAACTGCCTTTACAGAAGTGAATCTCATGGACTTGCAACAAGCGTTGAAGAGTTTTGTCCTGAATGCGGTGAAAAGCTAATACATGCAGGGCCTCTTTGGTTAGGTCCAGTTCAAAATAAGGAGTTTATCGAATCCATGATTGAAATATCTGAAGATAAGGAACTTAACACTAAGAAAAAAGTATTGAAATTGTTAAACTCCTGCAAAGAAGAAGCTGATGCACCTGCTACATTCTATGACATCCATAAGGTATGCAGATCATTGAAAATAAGCGCTCCAAAATTAGATTTGGTATTTGATAAACTTAAGGAAAATGGATTTTATGCGGTTAAAACACATTACAGTCCTTTAGGAATTAAAACTGATGCAAGCAATATTGAATTGATAGATATAGTTAAGGAACTTGCTGAAGAGATTGAAAATTAAGAAAACTATGAAAATGATAAGAAAAACAAAAAATCATGAAAAATAAAAAAACAATAATTTAACTAAGTTAAATATTGTTCAGAAAAATAGGCAATTTTATTGAAATTAAAACAAAATTAATGAAAAAATAAGTGAAAAAAAACTATAATATTAACCGAATTAAGAATTAAAAAAAATAAAAATTAAGTTAATTAAAATTGTTGTATTGATTAAATAACATTAAATTAATATAATATTTTTATTCTGCTTAATAAAAACTATTAAAACAATAATTAAAAAATACAAAATAAAATAGATTATAAAATATCAATAAAATATTTAAATAATAAGATAAAAATAGTAATTATCTAAATATAGATAAAAATAAAAGAAATCAAGTAAAATATATAAATAATAAAAATCAAAATTATAATTAATCAAGTAAATTATTATAGCATTTATAATAATTAATGTACTTTATAATAACTAACAATTTTTAAGAGTGAGATTATGTGTGCAAAAGTTAACGATGATATTATACAATTAGATGAAACTGATATTAGTATACTAAAAATCATAAACGAAGATGTTAGAATCTCCTATAGACAAATATCCCGTGATTTAGGAATCTCAGTCGGTACTGTACACAATCGTATTGACAAGATGCTTAAAACTGGCGTTATAGAAAAATTTGCACCAGTATTGAATCATAAGAAATTAGGCTATGCACTTACAAGCATTATTGGGGTTAATGTTAAAGGTCAGGAATTAGAAGAATGGGAACAAAAAATTTCTGAAAACAAGAATGTTGTAGGTCTTTATGATGTTACTGGCCAATACGATGCTATAGTAATCGCTAAATTCAGGGACACTGATGAGTTAGATACATTCCTCAAAGAATTGCTTAAGACAGGATGTATAGAAAAAACAATCACTCAGACTGTTCTTAACATTGTAAAAGAAGATGTAGGATCTGCAGATATCCTTTAATCTTTTTTCTACATTTATTAATCTTACTTCTTTTTTTCTTTTTTTTACAATATTAACTACTTTTATCTCATTTTAACTAAAAACTCAAACTAATTTTAAAAAAAACCTCTAAGAAAATATTAACACTTTTATCTCATAAACTCCCACCCCAATGCTAATTTTTAATAGAGTTAAAATAATTTAAAAAATGGAAAATATTGCTAAATAATAATACTTAAATAGACAGATGTAATAATCTAAACTAAAAATATATAAAATATTTAGACAAATATATAAAAGTGTATAGTTTATAATAGAAAATTATATTAAAGATATTTGTAAAAAATATATAAACATACAAAAGATTTTAAAGAAAATTCTATAAATTTTAATATAACACAGTAATAATTAGAAATTTATAGAAAAATTAATTTTATTTTTATTTTTAAAAAAATTTTATAAGAAGGTAAACAAAAATGGTAGTTTGTCTCCCAGACACACAAGATGATGCACCCCGTATACCTATTCACTTAAGTAGAGTAGGTGTAACAGGTGTTAAGAAGCTTTTAACTCTTAAAAGAAAAGAAAAAAGACCAATCATATTATTACCTACTTTTGATGCTTTTGTGGATTTACCAAGCAATCAAAAAGGTACTCATATGTCTAGAACTCCTGAAGCTATCAGTGAAGTAGTAGAAGAAGTTGCTCAAAGTTCAACTAAAGGTGTAGAATCCCTTTGTGCAGACATTGTGACAAGGATGCTTGAAAAGCATGAATACGCTAAACGTGTTGAAGTTAACATGACTAGTGACTATATGTTTATGAAAGACTCTCCTATTACAGACAACAGATCCCAAGAAATGGGAAAATTAATAGCTAAAGCAGTTGCTATTCGTGATGATGATGGAAACATTAGCATTCGTAAAAGCATTGGTGCAGAAGTTATTGGAATGACTGTCTGTCCATGTGCACAAGAATCTGTAAGGGAAGTTGACAAGAACAACTTACTAGAATTTTTAGATGAAGAAACATGCGAAAAAGTATTAAACACTGTTACTTTCGCTTCTCACAACCAAAGAGGAGTAGGAACCATTTTAATAGAAGTTCCTGAAGACGAATACATTGATGGTGAAAAGCTTATTGAAATCATTGAATCCTCAATGAGTTCTCCAGTTTCAGAACTTTTAAAACGTCCTGATGAAAATGCAGTAGTTATGAATGCTCATAAAAATCCTGTTTTCGTAGAAGATTGTGTCAGAACAATGAATGAAAAGATCGTTGAAGAATTTTCATACTTGCCTGATGACACATTAATCACTACAAGACAAGAGAATCAAGAAAGTATTCACAGACATAATGCTTATGCTGAAAAAGTTTCTACTTTAGGTTCCCTAAAAGAGGAACTTAATTTAAATTAAGTTTTTAAAAGAAAAACTTGATTTAAAATTTTATTTTTTCTTTTACATGCAAATATTGCTTATTTGCTTTTATTACTTATAAAAATAAGACTATTTTTACTATTTTATAGACTTAGTTTACAAAAGGTCTATAAAACCTTTTTACTATTTTTACTCTTTTAAAGACTTAATTGATATAAAACCTAAAAAACTAATTTTACTATTTTTACTCTTTTTAAAAATTAATTTAAGCTACCTAAATAAGAAATAACTCTTAAAATAAACTTTTTTTAGTGAAATACTAATTTTTTATCCGAATTTTACAATTTAAAGATGTAAGTAAGCACTTGCATTCGAAAATATTTATATATACAGTTTAATAA
>ONYG01000138.1 GCA_900321995.1 uncultured Methanobrevibacter sp.
AAACTTGGTTTTGGTAATGTCAGTCTTATCCTCTAAAATCGGCCTGATGATTTTATCAATCTTTTCTGAAGTGAAGTTAGAAACATCTGCATCAATAAATGCTACAATATCTCCATGAGAGTTTTTAAAACCTGTTTTAATAGCTGAACCTTTACCCTCGTTCATTATGTGGCTCATTACAGTAGCTCCGGCACTTTCCGCCTCTTCAACAGTTCTGTCACTTGATCCATCATCAACAACTATAACTTCATCCACATAAGATAACTTGCGAGCCACACTTACCACTTTAGCAACAGTAGCCTCTTCATTATATGCGGGAATAACAATGGAAACTGATTTATTGGAATTTTTAGTTGTTTTGATTGAAGCAAGCAAAAAAACTAAAATCACTACTAGCCAAGACACTTTTTCACCTCTTAAAACTTTTTTATATTTTAAATTCAATCTCATGGAATGAAATACTATAATATTATTATTTTGTTTTAAGAGTGTATAAATTTTATTATTTTCAACCTAAAAATAATCTCCTTATTTGAAATCTGTCAAGAAAATATACATTGATATGACAATAAAAAAAAAAGCCCTAATACTTAAGGTAAAAACAAGAAAAAAATGATAGAGGGGTGAATGAAGAATGTGATGACGGAGGAATTCCCTAATAATATTTTGTTGCTAAAGCTAAAATAAATACAGCCATAAAGCCAATTATGAATACAAAGGCATATTTATCAAACGTTTCCCTTTTAAAAGGATTATTTTTTATTTGAATAAAAATCGGTATTAATGCAAGTAATGGAATAAAATATCTCATATGCACATCCACATACATATTTCCAACATACGCCCATGTCAATAATTGGACGAAGTAAGTCCCATAGTAAATTATTAAAAATATTATGAATACACCTAATTTACCTTTTAAATCAAATTTAAAATCATTTGGGTAAGCAAATAAAAATATTGCTAGGAATGCTGCTAGTAAAATGGATATAAAAGTATATCTAGCAATACTTTCAGCATTACGATAATCAAAATTAAAAAGTTGACTAATTATAAATGATAATCCTCCAGTAACTGTATGTTTTAAAAATTCTAGTATCTGTAGAGGATTATTTTTTAGGAATGCAATTTGTTGGGTGGAATTAATATAATTTAAATTAGATCTCCACGAATGCATTAAAGTAGGAGTTGAATACCTACTCCAGATAACACCAATAATCCCAACAAACAAAATACCTAAAAAGATTAATAAAAGGTTATACTCCTTGAAATTCTTTTTTGGAATGAATAATAATAAAAATATAAATGCTAAGTAAGGCAATTTACAAAGACCCAATAACAGGCAAATTACACTAAAAATAGCAATGTGCCTATTTCCAAGAGATTCCTCCTCTGAGCTATACAAATACATAAAATAAGAAATAGTTAACAAACCAAGCCCAAATATCATTGGATCAATACTAACAGATGAAGCATGATAAATAGACACTGGAATGCAAGCAACACATATCAATGGTAATTTTAAACAAGGCGCTTTTTTAACTGCTAAAGAAACTAAAATTGCATAAAATATAAGATTAAATATTCTTCCTAACCACAATAGCCAAATTACATTTAAATCTAATAATTTAGCGAAAAAAATTCCAATAGCTTGAGGCAAATAGCCATAAAAAGGGTTCTGTTCAAAAGCAGATCCATGCAAATATACTGATTGGTTGATTTTCATTGTGTCAAGCCCATCTACTTGAAAAATTGTAGAGCCTTTATTTTGTTTAAAAAACCGTAGACTTTCAATCGTGTTAAATCCTACACCAGGATTTACTTCATCACTTATTTCTCCACTTGTATGATTATATAATCTATTAATACCCTTTTCATCCCCAATCCAATCAGGAAAAATCACTCCCTGTGAAGTTATTTCGGCTCGAGCAAAATGTTCGTTTTCATCAACATGATTAAGTATAGGAACAGTTAATGAACAAATAACTCCAAAAATCAATATAATTACTAACGCAACTTTATATAATTCCTCATCACTATTATGCATAAAATAGTAAACAATGCAGAATATACCAAGCAATGCAACAATTAAAAATATCAATATTTCAAATTTTGGGTGAAGTATATTATTTTTATTTACAGTGGATAAACCTAAAATTGTAATAAAAATCAAATATAATAACCAGTATCGTTTAGAAACTAAAAAATTTTCTTTAAAATTATTAAATTCATCTAATTGAACCATATTTTCTTCCTCAAAAATTTAAAATAATTCAAATAAAATCCTTTCCATAAAACATTACTCTTCTTGCTAAAAAATTCCAGAAAAGAACGATAATTGCAGATATGACCTTAGAAATCAAATAATAGAGTCCAACAATATCTGTAAAGAAATATAATAAAATCTCAGTAAATCCCAAGCCAATTGTACTGATTAATATAAACAAATTAAATTCCAAAACTTTATTTTCAATGTTATCTTGATTAAATACCCATTTTGTACTCATAATATAATTGACAAACACTGAAATAATAAATGATAATACTGCTGAAATTAAATAATAAATTCCACAAAATTCACTGAAGAAATATAAAAAAAAGAAATCTACAATAAATGCTGTTCCACCTACAAAAATGTACCTAAATAATTGTAAAAAAATATCATCCGTAGGATCTTTAAATAATTTATTAATCAATTTAATCCTCTTTATTAATTTCATTTAATAATATTAAGTGATGTTCAAGATTTTCAGCATGCTGTCTTTTAAGTACATGTAAAATAACACCAGTGAAAAATGTTAATGTTGCAATAATTACTACAGTAGAAATTACAATTAAAGTTGGAATTTTAAATACATAACCTGTAGAGAAAAACTTAAATAGAATTGGGAAAAAGTAAATTCCCGCTATGGTTAAAAGTATTATTGAAACAACTGAAAAGAATAAAAGAGGCCTTTCATCACGAATCAGAGCGAAAATCATCATGATGACTTTAAATCCATCCCGATAAGTGTTTAATTTTGATTCACTTCCTTCAATCCTATCCCGATATTGAATTGGAATTTCAACTATTTTAAAATTATTCATTAATGCAAAAACACTCATTTCTGTTTCTATTTCAAATTCCTTAGATGAAATTGGAAAAGACTTGACAAAATTATAACTGAAACCACGCATTCCAGTCATGATGTCATGCAAATCACTTTCAAAAAACAAATTAATGAATTTTCTGACTACCTTATTTCCAGTGTTATGGAAAAGCCTGTGATTCTCTTCAAAATAGGTTGATGATAACCTGTCTCCTATAACCATATCTGCCTTTCCAGCCAATATAATCTCTTCAAATTCTATTGCTGCCTCAGCAGGATATGTGTCATCTCCATCAACCATAATGTAACAATCTGCCTTAATATCGCGAAACATTGACTTTACAACATTCCCTTTTCCTTGCTTATATTCATATCTGACAATAGCTCCAGCATTTCTAGCTATTTCGTCAGTGCCATCAGTTGAATTATTGTCATATACATAAACATCTGCATTGGGCATATACTTATAAAAGTCACTGACTACTTTACCAATGGTTTTTGATTCATTGTAACAAGGAATAATTATAGCTGTTTTCATAATTTCACTTGAAAATTAATTTAGTTAAATATAATAAAATATTGTTTTTAGTTATATATAAACATAATTAACAAAATTGATCCTAAAACTTAAATGGTGGAGTGAAAGGGGGTATTTTATTTCTATACTATTTTTACAATTTTCTTAATTTAATTATGTAAAAAAAGTTTTGAGAAAATATAAAAAATAGATATAAAGTGTAAAAATAAAAAAATAAGAAGAGGTTATCCTAATGATAACCTTTTGAGTATTTTAAGCAAATCTTCTAGAGTCCGAAGAATACGTATAATGCGAATATGATTACCATAATCCACATAATCCAACTGAACTCTTTAGCTTTACCGGTAGCAAT
>ONYG01000086.1 GCA_900321995.1 uncultured Methanobrevibacter sp.
ATCTTTTATAAAATATTTAAATTTAATCCACAAGCTTTTTGGCCTTCGGCCAAAAACCTTGACCAAAATTTTTGTAGTGCTACGTTTAAAAAAGACTACTTTAAGAATTAGTACTTAACCATTGATTTTAAGAATAGAACTACTAAAACTCAGTAAAAAATACTTAAAACTAATAAAAAAAGAAAATAACTAATATAAAAACTTAAAACTAATAAAAAAAGAAAATAACTAATATAAAAACTTAAAACTAATAAAAAAAGAAAATAACTAATAAAATGAATAAATGATAAAATAAATAATAATTAAAAAAAGAAATGGTGAATAATCAATGAATGTGATTATTCAAATAGCTCTTTAGCTTTTTCCATGGTTTCTACTATTTTTACATTAAACGGACATCTTGATTCGCATTGGCCACAGGCAATACAGTCTGATGCCTTATAGAACATATCATTATAATGGGCTCTAATTGATTCAGGGACTTCATCATGGGCTTTAGCAAGGTCATAGAACTTATTCACCATAGCTATATTGATATTGCTTGCACATGGTGCGCAATGACCACAGTAGGTACATTGACCTTCATAAGAGTTTTTAGGAGCGTTGATTAGTACAGAAGCGTATTCCTTTTCCTTTAGGCTTGCTGTTTCGTACTTGATAGCATCTTCCATTTCTTCAATGGTGTTGGCTCCAACCATTATTGCTGCAACAGAATCCTGGCTTAGGCAATAGTGAATGCATTGAACTGGAGTCAAAGCAACTCCAAATGGAGAATCCTCTGCCCTTAACAATCTTCCTCCAGCATAACCTTTCATTACAACCAATGGAATATTCTTTTCCTTACAGGTTTGATATAATAAAGCCCTTTCAGGTGCCAAACCTTTGAAATCCTTGTTTTTATAAGTGTCATCCTCAATGTATTGTGCAATATCATTAATGGATGCCAACATATCAAATGCAGGGTTTATGCTGAACATTATAAGCTCTATATCTTCTATTTCAGTTGCCTTCAATGCTACAGTAGGGCTGTGAGTGCTTATTCCAATATGTCTGATTATGCCATCTTCCTTTTGCTTTCTAACATACTTTATGAATTCACCATTCATTATCACATCAAGGTCTTCAAGCTCATCCACATAGTGAATCATACCGAAATCGAGATAATCCAATTGCAATCGTTCCATAAAGTCTTCAAATGCAGGAACTACCTTATCCATATCACGTGTACGGACATATTGGCCATCTTGCCATGTAGAACCGAAATGGCCTTGAATGATCCAATCCTCCCTTGTATCCTTGATTGAAATTCCTATGTTAGTTCTTACATTAGGTTCGCTCATCCAACAGTCAAGGAAGTTGACTCCTTCACTGTGGCAGTAGTCCAATAATTCCTTTGACTCTTCTAATGACTTTCCTTGAAGCCATTCTGCTCCAAATGCTACTTCACTTACCTTTAAACCTGTGTTACCTAATTTTCTATACTTCATTCAAATTCTCCTTTAACAAAACACAATAAATATTAAAAAAAATAGTGGATATTAGAAAACATATGAAAATTGGAATAAATAACAAATGAAATGAAATAAAATAAAATAAAATTAAATAAAAAAAATAGAATAGGAACTATCTTAAAATAGCTCCTTCGTCTGCTGAAGATACAGAACGTCTATAAATGTTCAACCATCCTTTTACTTTCTTATCTGGAAGGTCTGCATTTTCTATTCTTTGTTTAATTTCCTCATCAGACAATTCAACATTAAGATTTCCATTTTCAATGTCTATTTCAATAATGTCTCCATCCTGAAGGGCTGCAATAGGACCTCCGCTCATAGCTTCAGGAGATACGTGACCTATGCAAGGGCCTCTTGTTCCTCCAGAGAAACGGCCGTCAGTGATTAGTCCAACATTCTTAATGCCCATTCCCATAATTGCAGAAGTTGGGTTAAGCATCTCTCTCATTCCAGGACCTCCTTTTGGTCCTTCGCATCTGATTACAAGAATGTCTCCCTCTTTTAGTTCATGATTAAATATTGCCTCTACTGCATCCTCTTCACTGTTATAGACTTTAGCCGGTCCCTTAAGGTACATAAGATCTTCAGGAACTGCTGCAGACTTTACAATAGATCCGTTTGGAGCAAGATTACCTTTCAATACAGTAAGTCCTCCAGCCTCATGAATAGGATCATCAAGACTGTGAATTACTCCATTTCCACTTACTTTAGCGTCTTTCAAGTTTTCCTTTAAGGTTTTTCCAGTACAGGTCATAACATCAAGGTTCAATTTTGAGGAGATTGTCTTCAATACAGCTGGAATACCGCCATCATCATGCAAGTCAGCCATTGTGTCTTGACCTGCAGGAGAGAGGAGTGCAATATGTGCAACCTTATCGCTTATCTCATCGAAAAGGTCTAAGTCTGCATGAACACCCTTTTCCTCAAGCTCATATGCAATAGCTGGAATATGCAAAGCGGTGTTGCTTGAGCCTCCAAGGGCCATGTCCATTGCAATTGCATTTTCAAATGCATCTTGAGTCATGATATCAGATGGCTTTAGGCCTTCTTTTACCATTTCAACGATTCTCTTACCTGTTTCAACTGCCAAATCCTTTTTATCCTCAGACAATGCAAGTGTAGTTGCACAGTATGGAAGGCTCATACCAAGAGTTTCGGTTACGCATGCCATAGTGTTTGCTGTAAAGAGACCAGAACAGCTTCCTGCTCCAGAGCAAGCACAGGATTCAAGTTCAAACAATTCCTCTTCTGTAATCTTGCCTGAAGACAATTCTCCTACAGCTTCAAATACAGTAATCAAGTCTGCATTTTTACCTTTATAGCTACTTGGAGCCATTGGCCCTCCAGTCAAGAACAATGAAGGAATATCCAATCTTGCAGCAGCCATAAGCATACCTGGAACTACCTTATCACAGCTTGGCATAAGGACAAGCCCATCAAAGCAATGACCCATAGCCATACTTTCTACAGTGCTTACAACGATTTCACGAGAAGCAAGTGAGTATTTCATACCTTCATGGTTCATGGCAATTCCATCACAGATAGCCATAGTGTCAAATTCAAATGGAATGCCTCCAGCAGCTCTTATGCCTTCCTTTACATAATCAACAAGTTCTCTTAGGTGAATATGACCTGGAACAATGTCTGTATAACTGTTTGCAATTCCGATAAATGGCTTATCAAAATCATCATCCTTAAGTCCGCATGCACGAAGCAAGGACCTATGTGGAGCCCTTTGAACTCCTTTTTTAATCTTATCACTGTTCATATTAATCATCCAAAAGATAGTAAATAAAAGAATAATCAAATATCAAAATCCGATAAATCTAAATAAGTTTTTGATATTAATTTAAAATATTTTATCTTATAATCTATTTGTAATTTATTTTATAATAATATAACTTTTATTTATAAAATAGTTTTAAAATTTATGAACAAAATTGATATACTTTAATAAGAAAAAGAGATTTAATAGGAAAATATAAAGAAAAATTATTAAAAAATCTAAAAAGTAAAATAAGAAGAATAAAAAGAGAATAAAAAGATAAAATAATTATTTAATTAAAAAATAAACCTATTCAGATTTAATCATGGTTAAAACCATTTTATATGGCATATTCACTGCCTGTAAAGCATGAGGAATGTTAGCAGGCATAATGATCATTTCGCCCTTTTTTACTGTATGAGGCTCACCTGCAATAGTTATTTCAGCTTCACCATCAACGATTTGAACCATAGCATCAAAAGGAGCACTATGTTCACTTAATCCTTGGCCTTGATCAAAAGCAAAGAGTGTTACTGTACCAAGTTCCTTTTTTATAATTTCCATGCTTACAACAGAGTCTTTCTGATATTCAACCATATTTTCCACATTAATTGGAGTTCCTTTAATATCCATAGCAATCTCTCCTTAGATAAATATATTAAAACAGATTGATAATATAATTTTTGCAAATAATAATTAATTAAAATTCAACCACAAAATCAATTCATAATCATAAATAAAAGAATAGCAAAAACAAAAATCCCATATGGAAATAATGAAAAAATGTAAAATTTTATAAAGATAATTAATAAGTTAAAAAGAGTAAAAAAAGTACAGTTAAGCTTTAAGATTTGTATATCAGACAAACAGATTATCTATTAAATTTTAATAGAAGTATTAATGGAAGTTTTAAAAAAGGGGGGTGAACTAATATTATTCAAATATGATTTTTTACTAATCCATCCATCCAACATAAAATCTTAAAACCTAAACTATAAATATAATATATAATAAGGTATATATTAACTTATCTATTTTTACCATACATTATTAATTAGATTTCTAATAAATTTCAGATATATTAAAAATATTTTAGAAAAGTTCTAAAAAAATAACAATTATTATAAAAAAATTGATAATAATTATTAATTTAAATTTTCATAAAATCCATATTTCTTAATTTAAGGACAAACTAATTGTCTTTTGCTAAAATAACTTTATCTAGTTAATGAATTAAAAAAATGATTAAATTTATCCATTTATATTATGAAAACATAAAACAATTATTAAATTTTATTTATTTAAAAAGGACAAAATATGAAATCATTTAATTCTTAATAGTTTCCAATGCTCATCTAAAAATTCTTAATAGTTTCCAATGCTCATCTAAAATAATAAATAAACAAAGAAAATAATAAGAGCCTAAAAATTTTGACTCTAAATATTTTAAATTTAAGTTAAAATTCCAAATTGGAATTTAAATCTGTCTAAAATTGAATTTTAAAATCTAATCAAAAATTAGTTTTATAATCTAACTTAAATTAGATTTTAAATCTAACCCATGATCTTCTTAATGTCTTCTTTAGGAGTTGAGATAGGGGTAAGGTTAAAGTTTTCAACTAAGACATTTAAGATGTCATCATTTGCCCATGCAGGAAGGACAGGTCCTAAGAGCATATCGGTTTTTCCAAGGTATAACAAGGTCCAAAGGATAGCAGCTGCCTTTTGTTCCATCCAGCTTAAGACAATGGTAAGAGGCAATTCATTCAATTCCATCTCAAACAATTCGCATAATGCAACAGCAAGGTCAATAGCCACAATTGCATCATTACATTGACCTAAGTCTAAAAGTCTTGGAATTCCTTCTATGTCGCCTAAGTCAAGGTCATTGAATCTGAACTTGTTACAAGCTAATGTAAGGACAATTGTATCTTCAGGCAATTCCTGTACAAATTCTCTGTAATAACTCATTTTTGGGTTTGGAGTGTCACAGCCAGCTACAAGGAAGAATCTTTTTATTTTGCCAGCAAGGACTAATTCCTTAATTTGAGGTGCAAGTGAAAGAATAGTGCTTAAACCAAAACCGGTAGTGATTGTAGTGGTTTCTTCAGCCTTAAGGCCACCTAATTCAATTGCCTTATCGATTAAAGGCTTGAAGTCATAATCTTCAATTACAGGAGCGCCAGGAATCTTTACAATGTCCATAGTGAATAATCTGTCAGCATAGGAGTCTTTAGGAGGTAATACACAGTTTGTGGTTCCTAAGATAGCAACATTGTAATCTGCAAAGACTTTCTTTTGGTCAATCCAGGATCCGCCTAATTGGCCAGCCAAGGATTCGTATTTTGCAAGTTCAGGATAACCGTGAGCAGGCAACATTTCACTGTGGGTGTAGACCTTAACTCCAGTTCCTTCACATTGCTTTAAGAGCTCTTCTAAAGCCTTTAAATCGTGACCAGTTACAAGAATACCTGGACCTTCTTGAGCTCCTACCTTCACTTCAGCAGGTACAGGCTCACCGAAGTTTTTAATATGAGCTTCCTTAAGCATTTTCATTACCTTGAAGTTAGCCTCACCAGACTCAAGAGCCAATTGTACCAAATCTGCAACATCAAAGTTGACATTTGTTAAGGTAGTGTATAATCCTTTAGTTAAAAATTCATCTACAGACTCATCGCTTACTCCTAACTCCTTACAGTGGTAGTTATATGCGGAAATTCCTTTCATGGAAAAAATTAAGTTATCTTGTAATCTTGCTACAGTGCCTTCCTTACCGCAGATTCCTCTTACATCACAGCCAGTTCCTCTAGCCGCTTGGGAACATTGGTAACAAAACATATTGATATTTTCGTTCATAAACACACATCCATTTAATTAGTAAAAAGCAGATGAAATTAAGGCAAAGATTCCAATCATAATTTGATATTAAACAAAGGAAAAAATCCAATTTCAAATGCCATTATTAAACTTGTATAATTTTAGTTCTAATTGTAAGATATTTAAAGATTTTGTAACTAGTTAAGGGTAAAAAGTAACAAAATATATTTATAAAATAATCATTATATAAAAAATCAAGAAGAAAAACGAAGCAAGAAGTTATGTAGAATACGCTTACACAACTCAAAAATTAAAAAAAAGAGCATTATTAAAGGATTTGATTTTATGGAACAGATAATAGAGTCTTTACATAAATTAGGGCTAACACGATATGAGGCAAAGGCATACATAGGACTGACAAACCTAATAGAGGCACAGGCAAACGATATTGCAGAGGCATCTGAAATACCAAGGTCAAAGATCTACAATACCCTTAAGGAACTTAATAAAAAGGGATTCGTTACAATAACAAAAACAAGGCCTATAGAATATAAGGTAGTCTCTCCTAAAAACATAGTCAATAAGAAAAAGAAAGAGCTGATGAGGGAAATAGATGAGTCTGAAGAGAAGCTTGAAGAAATATTCAACAACCAAATATCAGAAGTGCAAGCCCCAATCTGGCTAATCAAGACAAGCGACAACATCATAAACAAGGAAATCGAAATAATCAAAAGAGCAAGAAAGTCATTGAATATAAGAATCGGATTCCTTCTTGAGGGCGAGGGAGAGGCTCTCATAAAGGCATTCAATACAATTCCAAGAAACATTCCTATCAGAATCCTTGCAAGTCCATATTGCTATATAGACCAAAAGAGAATAGACATCATTGAAATGTTTGAGAATGCAGGCCTTGAAAACCTTGAAATCATAAAGGCAGACATTCCTTTTGTTAAGATAATCATTAGAGATGAAAAGGAGCTTTTTAAAACAATCGTTAAGTTCACAGGAAAGGAAAAGTCAGTGTTGGAGGAAACCGCTGTAGGAGTTCTTAATCAGTATTCTGACATTTGCAAAAACTTTGATGAGCGTTTCGTCAATCAGTTCAATAGAATAAAGCAGCATAAAAAAAGCATGAATTAGTCGTCTTAGTTACCTCCTATTAGTATTATGCTGTTACATCCATAATAATGCAATTTAGGAAGACTTGTAGGAAAGATACGTTTTTATTCAAGAAAAATTCTCCTTCTGCATTTGCCAATATCAATATCTTTAAATAATTGTATCAATCAGCATTTTCAAGATTAATACTTTAACATTAATTTAGAGAAAATTAATAAAAACATGAATAATATTAAAAAGATTATTACTGTAATTAAAAAATTATCGGAAAATTTAAAATCTTCTGGAATTAAATGTATTAATAGAATTACAAATAAATATATGATAAAAATCATGAATAACATTACGCTTTTCATAATATCAGACCATTAAAAATAATAAAAATTTGAGACAATGTAAAATATAACTTGAAATTTGAAAATTATTCTTTATTTATAAATCAATGAAAAAATAACTTTAAGCCTAATTCTACGTCCCAAAAATTTTGAATAATAAACTTCTTTTTTCAAAAATATAATTCTCATATAAAATTCGGGTATCTCTTTTTTAATAAATAAATAATTAAATTTTAAAAAAATACTATTATTCTTGAAAAATAATCATATAATAATTTTAAATTAATTACTCCATAAACTAAAAGTTATAAAATTAAATAACATCCATTTCTAGAAAAAATATTGTTATTTTTTAAATACCCCATATAATATAGATTAAAATAATCACTTAAAATTTTTCTCTTTAAAAATATAACAAATTAGTAGATATAATAATTTAATTATTAACCTTAAATTTAAAACTTGATTAATATAACGCTATTCATAACAGACAATAGGAGAATTATAAACAAATATAAACTTTGAGTTTTAGATATTTTTGATAAACGATATCTCTTCCAATACCCATATGAAAACAATCCAATAAAGAACATTATTACTAGAAAAACATCTTTCAAAAACATTTTTAACACCTATTTTCAACATATCCTATCAGAAAATTTTCTAGAAGGGTGTCTATGTAAGATCCACAAATACTTCCAATTTTTCCATAATCACTTTCTAATGTTTCTTCCACAATTGTTTTTCCATATGCTTTAATAGAGGGTACAAATCCAGTTATTAGTTTTTCTTGTACTTCTTTATAAAGAACTCCCCTTGCAAAACCTTCACTAAATCCTAATCCTGCGAAGTTTAGTCCCATAGATATGCCAAAGTTTAGTTGGTTTTCTGGTTTTGCATATCCTGGATGATCTGTTCCTAAATCATCTAACATTCCACTACCATTATGCAAATCAACCATAGCACCATCATCTAAAACTGAAGAGCCATAGCTAAAATCTTCCTTAAAACCACTTGAAGAATTATCCAAAGACACTGCACTAACAGCACCTAAAGACAAAAATAAAATTATTAAAATAAAAAATATTAAAAAATCCCTCTTGAAATTTAACGTGAAAAATACATCCTAAAAAAATAAAAATTTTATAATTGTATATAAATAAATATAACTCAATTAAAATATATAAAATTAACTATAAACATCAATAAAGAAGTAATTTAAAAAATAAAAAACAAATTAAACAAATAAGATAAAAATAATGAATTATATTCGGAAAAAATTAATAAAAATGAATATAAAAAGATAAAAAAATAGATGCAATGAAAAATATTCAAAAAAAAATCAGAAATTTAAAAGAATTAGACAATACAAAAATATTAAAAAAATTCAAAAAGTGATGTTATAAAAAAATTATGGTTAAAATAAAAAAACTATAAAAAACATAGCAACTAAATAAGAATAAAGCTATTTAAAAGAAGCTTCCACTATGTCAGCTATGTTATCGCCTACATTCAATATGGAATCCTTGTAAATTGCAGTGTTTTTAGCATAGTCATCATAATTGTCCACAACATCGAATATAGCCTCATCAAGATCTTCAAGATCACATTCAATGGTAGCTCCCTTAAATATGGAAACCATATCATGGTACCTTCCGTATTTAACTCTTTTTAGGATAACAACAGGCAAATTACATACCATAGCCTCATGAAGCATCAATCCATCATTAGTGAGTACAGCAAGGTCTGCCAAGTTGAAAAGGTCATTGACCCAATCTATGAAGCCAAGATAGATTATCTTTTCCTCATGTATATGCTTAGGAACCTCATCATCGAGAGGATCTCCCACCAAGACAAGATTGAACCTGTCGCTATATTTAGAGAATTGCTCTATAGCTTGGGCTGTTTTTACAAATAGGCTTGAACCTGATGAGAAAACGATAGTCTGCTTAGACTCATCAAACTCCATTGCATTAGGATTCTTTTCCTTTGCTTGCCTAGAGTGTTGCTTTATCTTTTCAAGTGCAATATTCCTATCACCTTGAGTGACGCTGTCATTTACAGGTAATAGTGACCTTCTTATGTGGCTTGGAATGTTTTCTGCCAAATAGAGATTGTTTTCAGGCAATACTATAGGTGTTCCAATATGACTGCATACCTTAGTGTCAAGAGGAGTGATTAAAAGACTTACAGAAGGAACTCTTGCCATCTTAGCGCCTAATGCACCTACAATAGCCCCTCCACCAAGAATACCAAGGACCAAGTCAAATTTCTTAGACTTGATAAGCTTTCTTGTCTTAAATACTGCCTTAATTGCCCTTAAAGCTGCCTTAACAGTAGTGGACATGGTTGCAGAATGGCCTCCAGCCTGTGGAATTATGACCTTATTCCATTCAATATTATTCTTCTTGAATAATATTCCTGGTGCAGACTCATCCAATGCTATTTCACATTCCATCCCTCTTTTAGTAAGAGCCTTGTAAACATTCAATGCAATGCCTGCATCTCCACCTAATCCTCTACCTGTTACAACAATTAAAACTTTCTTTGCCACGAAGATTCCTCTTTAGAGTTTGTAGTAAATAAAGTATCAAAATAAATATTATATGAAAATATATTTTATGAAAATTTTATTTATGAGATAATTGTGTCTTAATAAAATTTGCAATTTTTATTTATATTCATAATAAGTTATATACTTTAAGTTTTTAAAGATTTTTTAAAAACCTGTGGAAAAAATAAAACAAACCACAACAAACAATAAGACCACGAAAAGAAAAACTAAAAGTTTTATAAAAAATGAATTCTAAAAATAAAATTAATTAAGACTTAATTAATCAATTTAGGTGAATAAATGAAAAACTGGAAAATTATTGGATTAATATTGGTCATTCTGCTTGCAGTGGTTGCTATAAGCGGCTGCATTGGAGATGATTCCTCCTCAGACAATTCAACAATAAGTGCAGATGCTCTCAATATTACAGAAGATGGAACCTATGACTCAAAAGAAGAAGTTGCAGCCTATATAGACGAATATCATAAATTGCCTTCCAACTACATTACAAAAAGTGAAGCTAAAGCCTTAGGATGGCATGGGGGAAGCGTAGAGAAATATGCTCCAGGAAAGTGTATTGGTGGAGACACATTCTCCAATCGTCAATCATTGCTTCCTGTAACTCATGAGTATAAGGAATGTGATATAGACACTCTCGGAGCAAACAGCAGAGGCCCTAAAAGAATTGTCTATTCAACAGATGACTTTGAAGTCTATTATACTGGAGATCATTACGCAAGCTTTGAGCATTTAACTTAATTAAAAGAGTATAAGACATAAAGCTTAGGGCATCTAAGTAATTTAAAGCGAACATAAGACTTAAAGTTCGCATTTAACTTAATTTATCGAACATAAGATTTGAATCTATTTGATTTAAATCTTTAAATTTTATTGAGTGATATGGCAAATAAACTACTTGAGAAAAGAAGAGAGAGAAAAAGACTAAAAAGATTAGTTGATAATATGAATGAAATAATCCTATTTGGAGAAGACTTGAAGGAAAACCCTCATAAGCACATAAAGGAAGCCTTTGATTTTCCAGACTATTATGGAGAAAATCTTGATGCATTATTCGACTTATTAGG
>ONYG01000194.1 GCA_900321995.1 uncultured Methanobrevibacter sp.
AATTCAACAAAGAAATGGTTTTTTAATGAAAAATCCTGGTGATAAAAATTATAAAACAAGTGAATATTTACCTGGATTTTTTTTAGAAGGAGGATTAATTGTTGGTAGTACTAATAGAATTAATCAAAGAAAAAATCATAGTAAAAAAGCTAATGATTTTTATGATACTATTAATTTAAATGTTAATGTTTTAAATAGAGATAAACTTTGGAAAAGTAAAGAAAAAAAAAATATTTTGGATTTTGATAATGATTATGTTACTAATACTATTTCTAGTTGGGAAGATAATATTTTGAAAGAATTTCAACCTGAGTATTTTAAGAAAAAAAATGAAGAAGAGAAAAAAAAGTAAATTTTGTGTTTGGAGAAATTTTTTTTTTAATTTTTTGCTTTTTCAAATTTTTTTTTTTTTTTTTTTTTTGTGGTTTTTTTTTTTTTTTTTTTTTTTTAAATGTGAAATGATTAAGAATTTTCACACAAATCCTTGTACTCACAGTTTTTACACTTATTTAGGCTTGTCTTGACACTAGGAATTTCTCCTTTTTCTATGATTCTATTGATTTTAGTTAATGACTTAAAGAAATTTCTTCTTGCATTGGTGTCTATTATCACTGCTCTGCGCTCAGCTATTTTTAAGTAATCTATGAATCCGACGGTTATATGTGTATCAAATTCTGCTTCAATTAGCAATGCATTTGCAATCACTTCCATTCTATCTCCATCCCATGCGCCATTAATGGGGGGATTTGATGTTTTTAAAAGCACAGGATAATATTTTCCTTTTTCCACCTCAATCTTATCGATTACTCCTATCAAATCCAATCCTATGTCTCTTATTAGATAGTTATACATTGAACTTTTAAAAAACAATGATTGAAGTTCATCTCCATTTTTATCAAGTGTTTTCATGGCTTGTGAAGTTTTTAATGAAAGAATCTTTAGATTTAAGTAGATTTCATCTATCAATTCCTCTTTAAGAGAGTTGATTTCATCTATGTCATGACCTTTGTCCTTAAGTGTTTGAGGTGGCTTTTGCTTATCCTCATCTAAAAATTCTATTTCGGATGATATCTGAGACATATTTTTATTAGACTTTCTATTCGAATCATCTTTGGAAGGGTCTTTTTTTGAATCTATTTCATTATCTCTTCTATTTTCATTTTCTTTTTCTTTTTCTTCATCTTTCTCAATGATCTCTTCAATTATATCAAATGTGGCTTTGAATTGATTAAAGACTCCTTGTGATAGGGTTTCTTCGATTTCTGACAATTCCATTTCTTTCTTGACTTTTCGAAGGTTCTTATGGAACAAGTCTTGAATGTCAATTCTAAGGTCCTTTAGGCTCTTTGGAATAAAGTATTCCTCATCATCGTATTTTTCATCCACTTTGTATTGAAAGTATAATTTCAATGGGCAGTAACTGTATGTTTTTATTGCTGAAATGCTTATCATATTTTCACTCCATACTTTTTATTTTTTCTTTATTTCTCATATAATATAAAGTATGAAGTTTTTTTCAAGTAAATTTAGCAATTTGATATCAATTTTATATTTTAATCTTAATTTGTCATTTTTAAATAATTTTAATGGTTTTAATCAATTTTTATATTGTGATGTTAATTTCTTATTTTCATATGACTTTTACTCTTTTTTATCAATTTTTATTTTATCTTGTAAAATTGACTTCTATTGCATAAACTTCCTATTTTTAAGGAATTTTTCGGATGATTTAATCATCAATTTATATTATTTTTCTGATAAATTAAATGAATGTAAAATGTTTTATATTAAATTATTTTAATCACATTTTTAATTTAATAAACTTTGTTAAACAACTGAGGATTTTAATAAATCATGATGTATATATCTTAATATTTTAATTTTTCAAATAGTGGTTTTTTAATAATTTGTGATTTAAAAAAAGAAATTTTTATTAAAAAACAGTAAATGGGATATGGGTTTAAGAATGAATGGTGTAAAAATAAATTTTTAAATTTAAATAAGAAAAGCAAAAATAAATAAGGAAGATCTTATTTATATTTCGTAAGTTTGTGCTGGGTTTCCTGAGAAGTCAGCAATTGTTGCGCTTCCTTCTGCAATTGTGAAAACTTCAAAGATTGGATTGTCTCCAGATTCGTATAAAGCTTTTACAAGGGCATTGGAATCTACAACTTTTTGTTTGATTTCTAAATCATCTACAAATTCTACTTTTCCAGCAATTCTGATCCATGCAAATTCAGGAGTAGCTCCAGTCATTTCAAATTCTGGATTTTCTTTTAATTCTTTGTACATTGGTTTTTGATTGTTGGTACAGAAATAAGGTTTGTTGTCTTCTGCAAAGTAGAATAAGATTGGTCTTACTTTTGCTTTTCCGTCAAGTCCGATAGTTGCTAAGTATTGTTGTGGGGTTTCAGTTAAAAATTTAATTACTTCTTCCATGTTTTCACCTTTAATTTTTTTTCAACGTTTGAGAGTTTTCATCTCTTCGTTGTTATTATGTTGTTTAAAGATTAATATAAAGGTTTTGTAACTAAAAAGTAACTATAATTTATTTATTTGCTTAATAAATAATTCTATGGCTTTGGTTACCTTTTGGTAACTAAAATTTTATTAGGCCATATTTAAATAAGTATATTTATCAATAAATTAAAAAATATTATTAATAAATTAAAATATCGCTATGTTTATCATTATTTTATCATTAAATTTACCATAAATAAATTATCTGTTTCTTTGTTTAGTCAAGAGGGATTATGGTAAATTATGCTTGTTTAGTGAAAGGGTGTGTAATTATGGCAAAATTAGACGGAAACATCTGTCCAGTGGACCAGTCTTTAAAATTATTTAATAAGAAATGGCATATTCAAATAATTAGGGATTTGTTTTTTGGTAAGAAACGATTTAAGGAGTTTAAGGAAGATAAGCCTAACTTAAGCAATAAGGTTCTTACCCAGTGCTTAAAGGATTTGGAGAATAATGGATTGATTTCAAAAGTGACCTTTGAGGACAATTCTAAACTCACTGAATACTATTTGACTGAAGAAGGAAAGAGAATGAATAAGATCATTTATGAGATTGCTATGTTTACTTTAGATAAGGAAGATGCCTATAGTGAAGATAAGCGTAATGAAATAATTGATTTATTTAGAAATACTTTAGAAATTGAGAATTAAAGTGGCCAATAGATATAAAAAAAGATTATTTGATTATTTATTTTTTTAGCAAATAATTGTTTAAATACCTAATTAAATAGGTATTTAATTTAATAAGTAATAATAACTACTTAAATAATTATTTGAGAAGTTATGAGAAATTTGCCTGCTGGTTAATTAAATAAAATTTAATTTTTAACAGGACTTTCTCTTAATTTTATGTATTCATTTAAGGATTCTCTAGTGGTTCCAACAAGGATTCTGTATTTTTCAAATTCCCCGTTTTTGAGAACCTTTTCTATTTTTCCTCTTGCAACAACTTCCTCGCCGTCTACGACTTCTCCTGCATAGGTGTGGGTTAAGGAAGCAAGCTCTGTTATTTCAATGTCTGGTCCTTCGAGTATCTCAACGTCTTCTATTGTGTATACTGCAGGATTATCAAATGCTCCTAAAGCGCTTTTTATTGTACAGTTTACTTTAGCAAATCCTTCAGGCTCATATACAGTGTCTCCCCAGGTTCCTTCTATTTCATCATAGTTTTTGGTAGCTAAAATGTCAAATAAGGTTTCTCTGATAAGCCCTCTATTGCTTTTACGTTCTTCATACCATGCAAACTCTTCTTTTGTAAGGCTGTCGTCCTTGATTCTCTTGTCATAAACAAAGTCCCAGAAGTCATCGTTGATTCTGTTTAAGGTGATTTCCTTATCAAGCTCTTCGATGTAGACTGCTTGGTCCTTGTTTTCCTTATATGCCTTGATTGCATTTCTATGGTTTTCAAGTCCATATACAACAAAGTCAAGGTCTGATGTTCCTGCCTTTTGAAGTCCTGGAAGGATTGATCCAGATATTCCAAGGTCGTTATAGTCTATACCTGCAACATAATGGAAAAAGTCTGAAAGGTCAATTAGTTTGCTCATTAGCTCTTCCTTATAGTCAAGCTCTTCTCCATTTTCTAATTTTTCGTTAATTATAGGAATATAAGTTTCTCTAAGGCCTTTTAATCTCTCTTCAGGTTTTATGATTCTTTCAACCTTGTCTATTGGAACTCCCATCATTTCAACATTTGTAACGTCACACCAATAAAGGTAATCTGGGTGATTTTCGCGTAAGTATGCATAAGCCTCTTCGGAGCCTACTTTTGAGTATCTGATTCCATTCTTTTCCCTGTCTCCGTTTTCATCTGGAATGTATCTTAAGAATGAAATTACTCTGTCTTCTGGGTGAATGTAGTTTGTTGATGCAAATAGCAATCCGTCTGTACTAATTACAAAGTCCCTTACTCTAACTTGTTTTTCTAATCTTGTCATTTTTATCCCTTTATTATTAAATCAGTATTTTAAATAAATTCTTCTTATAAGTATAATATTATTATATTGTTTATTTTATTTTATTAAGTTTTATATTTATCAGCTTTTCAATAAGATTAGATATTTTTTTATAATTCAATAAGATTAAATATTTTAAAATTAATAAATTTTATTTTACATTTTATCATCAATATTGGTGTATTGTTGTATCAATTTTGATGTAGTGTAGTCTCAATATTGGTGTATTGTTGTATCAATTTTTATGCATTATTGCATCAATTTTGATGTCACTTTTTAAGGCATGCAAAATAAAATCGATAATAATATTAATATGCATAACATATCTTATATTGTAGTTAGTTCTATATCATTTTTTAAATTTTTATATTGAAATTCTAATAGAATTTTCCTTTGAAAATTTAATGATGGAATTAATATTGTAATTTAAAGTTCCATTTGTCTTGATATTTTATGGATAATTTTTATCTGTTATGTTGGGATTGAATGGAAATGATAAAAAGAACTTCCCACAATCCATATTTCTAAATTAAATTATGAATTTTTATTTTTTTGTTTTTAAAGAATAGATATTTGTAGTTTAGACCTGAAAGACTCAATAAATTCGGAGGTGTCGATATGAAAGACAAAAGCACTAAAAATTTGAGAAAATCTATGAATCGTGGTTCTGTTGAACATGAATCTAAAGCAGCTGAAAATGAAGGAGAAATCATGACTCTCGCTAAAAAAGAAGTAATAAGCATTCCTCCTACTAAATCCATTAAGGAAGCTGCTGAAATGATGATAGAACATGAATTCAGAAGATTGCCAGTTACTCATCCTGGTTCAAATAAACTTTTAGGTATTGTAACAGCTATGGATATTCTTGATTTCCTTGGAGGAGGAAGTAAATTTGATATAATAGAAAAGAAACATGATGATAATTTCTTATCAGCAATCAATGATTCTGTAAAGGAAATCATGACTCGTGATGTAATTTCTATTAGTCCTAAATATTCTATAAAAGAAAGTGTCAATGTAATGACTGAAAATGGTATTGGATCTTTACCTATCGTTGATAAGGAAGGTAAAGTAGTGGGAATTGTCACTGAAAGAGATTTCGCTTTAGCACTTGCTGGTTCTTTAAGCAATGAAACTGTTGGAGACATCATGGTAAAAGATGTTATTACAACCACTCTTGGTACTCCAATTGAAAGTTGTTCTAAAATTATGGTTAGAAATAACTTAAGAAGAATTCCAGTAGTCGAAGAAGACAAGTTAGTAGGTATTGTAACCTCAACTGATATTGTTAGATTCTTCGGTGATAAAGAAATGATTGCATCAATGACCTCTACAAGTGGTTTAGATGTATTGAAAAGACAAATCTCTGATATTGTGAAACCTAATATTTCAGTAACTGAATCTTATGTAAAATTAGGAGATTTATGTGATTTATTAGCTGAGAAAAATATTGGTGGTGTTCCAGTAGTCGATAATGACAAACTTGTTGGAATTATCACTGAAAGAGATATTTTAAACACTGTATTAGACAAATAAATTGATACGGATTATATTTGGGGATTAAAGCAATTGTTTGATTGTTTTTATCTTTCAGATATTTTTCATATTAATTTTAGAGATTTTGTATTGTTCCAATTAATTTCAATTATTGTTGATTATGGGACAAAATAGCTATTGTTGAATTTTTAGAGATAGCTATTGGTAAGTAAAAATAGTTTATATCTTTGATAAGGCTATTAGTCTGTTTATTTTAAATATAAGTTTAATAGCTATCTCATACTATCGTTGGGATTAAAATGAAAATCAAAAATATAATGTCAGAAAATGTGGTATCAATTGATAAAAACTTAAATATTTGTGATTGTCTAAGGATGATGTATAAGGATAATTTATCAAGAATACCAGTTACTAGTACCAATGAAAACAAGAAATCTTTAGTTGGAATTATCTCAGAAAAGGATATAGCTGATAAATTAGGATCTGCTAAGTATGGTAATTTAGCTCCTTCTCGTTTCCACGTTTCTACAGTTATGGTAAAAGACGTTATTACTGTGGATGCAGATGATGAATTGACAGATGTGGCAAATGTTTTGATTGAAAAAAATATTGGCGCACTTCCTGTATTATCTGATGGGGAAATGGCTGGAATTGTAACTAAATCTGATTTCATATACCTTTGCAAGGCAAAAGCTTATGAAAAGGTTTCAGTTAAAGATATTATGACTCCAGATATTATTTCAATATCTGCTGATGACCGTTTAATTCATGCAAGAAAAGTTATCATGGACTCTAAAGTCGGACGTTTGTTGTTGACTGACGATAACGAGCTTGCAGGAATCATTACTTCAAAAGACATTGCAAAAGCGTTTGTTTCATTTAGGAAACACACTCCTGATAAGTATATGTCTTCTCAAATTAAAGAGTTGATTGCAGGAGATTACATGTCTACAAATGTTCAAAAGATTTCTGAGGACACTACTATTCCTGAACTTGCTGATGCAATGTTGGAGACTGGTTATAATGGTTATCCTGTAGTTGATGCAAATGATCAAATTATAGGAATCGTAACTCAGTCAGACCTTTTAAAATTAATTTATGAGGTAGAAACCCAATAAATTGATTTTATTTTTACATAAGGATTTTTCCTTATGTCTTTTTTTTATTTTTTTCTATTTTTGAAATGTTTTCCTTGTTTTTTATTATTTTATGAATTTTTATTTAATTAGCTTCTTCTTTTATTATCTATTTTTAAATTTTTTGCTCTTTTAAATTGTCTTTTTTATTTTTTAAACCTATGTTTTTTTATATTAAAAGAAATAAATTAAAATTAGTAAATCTATAAAGATATAATTGAATTTAACTAATTAATTAACTAATTAAATTAATCTTGTTAAGGTGTTTTTATGATAACTGATAAAGTAGCATTTTTAGGCCCTCAAGGTACTTTTTCTCATCAGGCTGCATCTCTTCTTTCAGATGACTTGGTTTCATACTGTTCCATTCAGTCTGTTATGGCAGCAGTTGAAAGGGAAGAATGTGTTTATGGGCTTGTTCCTATAGAAAATTCCATTGAAGGCCCTGTAAGCTTAACTTTAGATTCATTGATTCATAATTTTGATTTAAAAATTAAAAATGAGATAATTATTCCAATAAACCATAATTTATTGGCTGCAAGGGAAATGTCTGTTGAAGATGTCAGTGATGTATATTCTCATTCTCAAGCATTAGGTCAATGTCAACCATATTTAGAGAGGAATAATATAACTGCACATTATACATTAAGCACTGCTGCAGCTGCTAAAAAGGTGGCTGAAACTGGTGAAGGTGCAGCTATTGGGACATTGAAGGCAGCAGAATTGTATGGCTTAAAAGTAATTGATACAAATATTCAAGAAAATTTCAATAATCAAACTCGTTTTGTTGTGTTGGATAAGGAGGATTCTCCTATCACTGGAAATGATAAGACTTCCATTTCATTTTCCTTATTTGAGGATAAGCCTGGTGGACTTTATGAGATATTGTCCTATTTTGTAGAGGCTGACATTAACTTGACAAAGGTAGAGTCAAGGCCATCTAAGGAAGGATTAGGCCATTATATATTCTTCATTGATTTGGAAGGCCATAGGTTAGATGAGAATATATCTCCTATTCTTGAAACTTTAGATGAAATCACTGATTTCTTTAAGGTTTTAGGTTCTTATCCTGTTTATTATGAGGGTATTTTTGATTAAATACTTTTCATTTTCATATTTTTTTTATTTATTATCTATTTTTTTAATTCTATTTTTTTAGATTTTTTTATTTTCTATTTTCAGACTTTTTTTATATTTTTTTAGACTTTTTTATTTTCTTTTTTTTTAAGATTTATAAGTTCTATTTCTTTTTTATTTTAGAATTTATTAATTTCATTAGTCTTATTCTATAATCCTTTTTATTGTCATAATTTCTGAATTTTATTAAAAATATTATCAAAATTTTATGGTAGTATTTATAATATATAAAAATTATATATAAGAATATTATAAACTATTAATCTGATTTTCAAATCATTTATGATTGGTTAATTAGATTATGGCATTTTATGATTATCAAATAATATTTGAATTCTATAATTGATTTATAGGAGGTAAAGCATGAATCAGGATAAACAAAAGCTTATGCAAATCTTAAAAAATCTTGAAAGGGATTATAATGATGGTTTGATTTCTGAAGAGAAGTATATTTATCTTTCAAACCAGTATAAGCATAAGATTGATACTGTTGATGCAAGCAATAGGATAAGGACAATGCAAGGAAAAGACCAAGTCGTTCCTAAATCTTTATCACGCTATGAAGATGAAAATTTCCAGAAAAACCGTGATGAGGATGAGCGTTTAGTGAATAAATATATTCATAATCCTGAATCTTATACATTAAAGTCTAAGAAAAAAGAATCTGAATCTCGTGGCACAAGCCCATGGTATATTGCTTTTGCAGTAGTATTCCTGCTTTTGGCTTTTGGTGCTGGAATAAGTTTTGGAATATTTAGTGGTGGCTTTGATAGCGATATGGCTGATATAATATCTGGTGGTGCTACAATAAATGATACCGCATTTCCGGAAGTCACTTCAAATACATATAAAAATTATACTTCAAATTATACTAAATCCAGTTCTTATAGTTCTTATTCAAGTGATTCTAGTTCTGGAAGTTCTTCAAGTTCATATAGTTCCTCTAGTTCATATGATAGTGGATCCAGTTATTCTGGTGGAGGATCTTCTTACTCTGGAGGCGGAAGCTCAGACTATAGTGGAGGAGGTTCTAGTTCTGGAGGCGGAAGCTCAGACTCCTCTGGCGGAGGTTCTAGTTCTGGAGATTCGCAATAGAACTTGAGTGAATGGTTTAAATTTAAGTTTAACTTGTAATTTGATTAAAATTCTCTTATTTAGGGTTATTTTAATTATTTTATTTTAAAGAATATCTTTAGAATGTAAATTTATTGAATTGTTTATTTTCCATTGGAGATAAATTATGAAAAAGATTATTGTTATTTTAGTTGTAATAGTTATTTTGGTTATTGGAGGTTCATTTGCTTATAAAAGCTTCATGTCCCCTGATAATTCTGATGATAAATCACAGGAATCTATTGAATTGACTAAAAATGGAATTACCATGTTAGTTCCAGGTGATTGGGTAGAGGCAAATTCAGGATCTAACACATCCATTATGTCTGCAGCAGACCCTAATTCTAAGAATTCACTTGATTTTTGTGATGTTAATGTGAATATTGAGAAGAAAACAAGCTATAATTCCCTTAGTTATGAGGTAAAACATAATTATGATTCATTATCTCGAGATTCTAATTATGAAATGTTATATGATGGAAACGTTTCAATTGCAGGTAATGAAGGTATGGAAGTAGGATATCTCTCAAGTAAAAGTGGGTCTATTAAACAGCATAAGGCTATTTGGTTTAAGCAAGGGGATGACCTTTATGTTATCTTATGCAGTGCACCACAAAGCAAATTTGCTGAAGAGGAAAGTACTTTTGACTTTATTATAAATAATATTGATTTTGGCTTTAAATAGGTGGTTTTTTAGCCATCTTTTTTTTAGTTTGTTTAGGTTTTTTTAATTTTGGGCTCTTTTTAGCCCTCTTTAGTTTATGAAGTGATTATATGGAAATTGTATTATGTGTAACTGGTAGTGTTGCAGCTATAGAAACTGTTAAGTTAGCTCGTGAGTTTAGGCGTCAAGGCCATTCTGTTAAGGCTTTTATGACTAAAGAAGCTACAAAAATAATTCATCCTAATGCATTGGAGTTTGCTACAGGTCAGGAAGTTGTTCTTGAATTGACAGGTAAAATTGAGCATGTGAAATACTCTCAAGTAGATTTGGTATTGGTTGCACCTGCTACAGCAAATACAATTAGCAAATTTGCATATAAGATTTCAGATAATCCTGTAAGCACTCTTTTGATTACTGCATATGGCCATGACACTCCTATAGTATTTGTTCCATCTATGCATGATTCAATGTACGATGCAGTAAGTGATAATGTTGAAAAACTAAAGGAAGAAGGTATAATTTTCCTTAATCCTCGTTTGGATGAGGGTAAAGCAAAATTCCCTGCTATTGAGGATATTGTTCTTGAATCAATTAGGACTGTAAACATTAATAATGCTAAAAACAATGTTGATAGTGATGTTTCTTCTAAGCTATCTGGAAAAAATATATTGGTAAGTTTAGGTGGAACTTTTGAGGAAATAGATCCTATTCGTGGAATTTCCAATAGGTCTTCTGGTAAGATGGGCCTTGAAATTGCTAAGGAAGCATATAGGCTTGGTGCAAATGTGAAAATCCTTGCAGCACATCATGAAGTTTCTATTCCAAAGGTTTTAGATGTTGAATATGCAAAGTCCAGTAGCCTTATGAATGAGAAAACTAATGAATTAGTTCCTGATTTTGATGTTTTTATAGCAACTGCTGCAGTTTCTGATTTTAGGCCAATTGCTAAAGAAGATTATAAAATATCTTCTTCATTAAATCTTTCATTAGAGTTTGAGCCTGTAGCTAAGATCATCCATCAGATTAAAAAGATAAATCCAGATATCTTTTTAGTGGGCTTTAAGGCGGAATATAATATTTCAGAGGAAAGGATGATTCAATGCGCTAAGACTCAAATGCAAGATGCCGGCACTGACTTGGTAGTGGCAAATGATGTATATAATGAGGGATGTGAATTCGGATCTGACACTAATGAGGTAATTCTTGTTAGTGATGAGATTAAAAAGATAGGCCTCAGTTCTAAAGCAGAGATTGCTAAAGCTATTTTTGAGGAAATTGCTCAAAAAATTTAATTACTTTTTTTAAAGCAATTCCTTTTTTTATTTAATTTTTATTTAATTTCATAATGAAAATATTTTTTTTTAAGTATATATCTAATTATTTTAATCAAGGAGTTATAAAATGTCTGATAATAAGAATATAAGAAGTGAAGAAGAAAAAGAATTGATTATTAATGCTCGTAAGCCTGAAGGGGAATTAGGAGATAAGTTATTAGACCGAATGAATGAAAGTCATGAAAGTCTTGCACAATGGGGTGTAAGTCATTTGGATATTGGAAAAGATGATGTGATTTTAGATATCGGTTGCGGTGGAGGAGTCAATGTAGAAAGATTCCTTAAGATGACTGACAATAAGGTTTATGGTATTGACTATTCTCAAGTGGCTGTGGAAAAATCCTCTAAATTAAATCAATCTGCAATTGATGAAGGCAGATGTGAAATCATTCAAGGGTCTGTATCTGAATTGCCTTTTGATGATAATAGTTTTGATATTGTAACTGGTTTTGAAACAGTTTATTTCTGGCCAGATTTTGTAAATGATTCAAAAGAAGTTAGAAGAGTATTGAAAGATGATGGAATAATGTTTATTTGTAATGAAGCAATTCCAAATGATGAAGATGAGCGTCAAAATGAGCTTATTGAATTATTGGATATGGAGATTTACTCTGATGATCAGTTTGAGGAATTTTTACGTGAAGCTGGATTTTCAGATGTTATTTGCTTCTCTAAAAACGGTCCAGATTCCTTAACAAAGGATGTTACTGGATGGCTTTGTGTCATTGCTAAAAAATAATCTTTTTTATTCTTTTTTATCTATTTATTATTTTTTTTAATTTTCAAAATAGTTTTTATTTTTTTACTTTCTATTTTTTTTAATATTTTTTTAATTTTCAAAATAGTTTTTATTTTTTTACTTTCTATTTTTCTAATTTAATATTTTTAATATTTTTAGAATTATTTTCTAAAACATTCAATTAAAAATCCTTATTTTTTGATATTATATAGAATAATATATTGAATTTTAAAACTAGTTTTAAAAAGCTATTTATTTTTAGAAATTTATTAAAAAAGTATTACTTTTTTTAAGAAAATAGTAATTTTTTCTTATTTTTAAAAATAAAGAGTTTCTTAGTATTTTTTGAAAAAATTTATATAAAAAAGGTTTAAAAATAGTTTTTAGATTAAAAAAAGTTCAATCCTCTAAGTTTTTAAATTATGGAGTAATATTATGAGTGAATAAACTTAGAGGATATTTTTATGAACTCTTTTAGCATTGCATTAGCAATTATATATTTGTCATTTTATCATATAAAAAGCTTTCATAAGTAATACTTTTTTGATATTGTTCGTAATTTATAAAAGTATTAAATATTATCTTATTCTTTATAAGTTTTCTATTTATTTACTTTAGTTCCTTATTGGTGATTTTCATTAGTCTGTTTTAAGTTTTGGATATGTTTTATTATTCTAATTATGAAAATAATAGGATAGGTAAAAGTTTATTTTTTGGATTTTTAAGAAAAAGTAATACTTGCGTTAGAATGCTTTAAAATGGCTAAAACTGTCTGAAAATCGATATTTTTTATCCGATTATAAAACATTTTTATAAAATTTATTCATATTAATATTGGTTTTTCATCACTCGCTTTTCCATAAAAATATTTTAAAAAATAGTATGGTTTAGAATTTCATTATAATTTCATCAATTATATTAAATAAAAATGATTATGTATGGGTTTTGAAAAAATTTTTTTTTAAAGAATGAAAATTATTAGTTCTAAAAAGATTTTTCAACTAGAAAAGCTATATGGTCTTTCTCATAAGGTTCTAATTTAATCTTTTCTATAATGGAATAACCATTGGCCTTTAATTTTTTCTCTTCATCTTTGAATATTTTTTTCGGTTTTTGAACAACGTCTATACTTCTAGCTTTTATAGTAATTAAGCCTTGTCCATCTTCTTTTAGGAATAAATCCATATTATCCATGAATAATTCGCTTTGTTTCTCTTGAGCTACATCACAATAGACTAAATCGACTTTTTCGACCTTATTCAAATATCGTTTAGGTTTGGTTGCATCCTCAAGCAATGGTGCAATATTGTGTCTTTGATGAGATAATCTGATTAGTTTTTTCATGCTTACAGGTGAGAATTCTACAGCATAGATTAATCCATCATAACTAATGTCTGAGATGTGTGAAACTGTTGTTCCAGTTGATGCTCCTAAATATAGGACTTTTGAATCATTTTCCAGTTTCAAGCTATTTAAGCCATTCAATAAAGCAGCTGCCAATTTGGATCTTCTTGGATTCCAAATACGATATTCAATATCATCATTTGTGATTAATCTTTCATCATAGACTCTAATTCCAGGTCTAAGATTTTTAGTAGCAATCTCTTCGTCTTTAAAAAATATTTCCATTATTCTCACTCTGCAGATATAATTTTAGTTTTTTCAACTCTTAATTCATTTAAATGATTAAAATTATTCTTATAGGTTTTATTTGTTAATGTGTCTTTATTATTTTCGTTTCTTTTTTCTTTTATTTTTCTTGTTTTTCTTGTTTCCCTTATACTTTTTTGACTTTTTATCTTTATTTTTCTGTTTTTCCATCTGTCTTTCAGATTTTCTTCTTTGGGATGTCTTTTTAGGGAACGGATTTTCCTTTTCAATCTCCTCTACCTTTTTCAAGTAATCTTCAGCTATTTTCGGGTCAAACTCTCCACTAAAGACGTCTTTTCTCACTGCAAGAGTGATTTTTAATGCTAAATTCCTCGCGACTTTTCCCCTATTCCACCATTTTGCACCACGTACACTCGGATGTTGGAATATTAATCCGTGTTTAGGTGGTCTTTCTCCAGTTTTCAAATGTCTAAAAATAGCCTTTTCAGCACCCATGACTTGAACAGTGCTTGCAGGATAAAGGGCTAATCTTTTTATGCTTCCAATATGTGCTATCAGCTTAGCTCCTAAAGTTGGGCCTAATAAATCTCTTAAGTTTGGCGCTATCTCTTCCATTTTAGTATCGATATATTTTTCTAAGTCTTTTCTAGAGTTTTGGAGAGAGTAAATGGATTCTGCAAAGCTTTTTACCATGACTAAATCGTAGTCTTCAATGTCTGCTCCGCTGCTGTAATCCAATTCATTATCAAAATGTTCCTTATGGTTCTTTAGGATATCTTCCCTGCTTTCACTTTCAGCAATTAGCTTGATATAGGTTTCATTGTTTCCAATTGTATCCATTTCTGGGAAATATATGGTATACCAATCACGTATGCGCTCAACTAATTTGCTTATTGATTCATCTATATCATCTACAGAGTTTATTGCTTGAATGAGGAGTTTATCTTCTTCTTGAGATGATTCTTTAACTTTTGAAATGGCTACATCTTCATATATTTTAGTGAATTCGCCATATCTTTCTATAATGTCTTCCTTATCATCGATAAAATTGATTTCCTTTAGAATCCCTTCAAGATTTTCCCTTAAGTATTCTCCACCTTTATTAGGTGTTTCAATAATTATGTTTTCGAAGTTTTCCAGTTCCTTATATTGGGATCTTCGTTTTCCTGTTTCAATAATTATTTTTGAATCTGAGGATATTTCATTTATTAATTCGATTTCTTCATCTAATAATTCATTATTTTCTATTTTAAGATTATTTGAAACTATATCCTCTTCATCAAATAGTTTATAGTTAGCTATTTTTAAATCCTCATCAAAGGCAATGAATCCTGCAATAAATTGTGTAATATAATATTCCATAGTTTTATTTTAATTTTTATTTCTAATATATTTAACATTTAATTTTGGAATATTTTTCCTATTCTTCTTAAGTCAAGTGGAGCCATAAATCAAATATTATATATCATACGTTATACATATATTAAAATAGTATAAAATATGCAAATTTAATAAAATATGCAAATATAAAGTTTTAAAATTTACTTGTTCATGTTTATTTTATGTTTGGAGGTTAATAATGTTAAAAACTAAATTATGTGGAATAACTTTAAAGAATCCATTGATGCTTGCAGCAGGTGTTTTAGGTAGCCATGCATCTTCTCTCAATTGGGTTTTAGACTCTGGTGCTGGTGCAGTTGTATCCAAATCATTTTCTAAGGAACCTAATGAAGGGTATCATAACCCTACTACTGTAGCAGTTGAAGGAGGAATAATAAATGCTATCGGGCTTTCCAGTCCAGGCGTAGATGCGTTTATTGAAGAATTGGAGGCTGTCAATAGAATTAAAGGAAAATCTATCGCTTCAATCTATGGGGCAACTCCTAAAGAGTTTTCATATGTTGCCAGTAAAATAGAAAATCTTGTTGATATGATTGAGCTAAATGTCTCTTGTCCTCATGCAATGGAAGGATATGGGGCTTCAATTGGCCAAAATCCTGATTTGACTAAGGAATTTGTCAGTGCAGTTAAGGATGCTGTTAGTGTTCCTGTTCTTGCAAAATTAACTCCAAATGTAACAAACATTTCTGAAATAGCTATTGCTGCTGAAGAGGGAGGAGCAGATGGATTGACATTAATCAATTCACTAGGTCCTGGAATGAAAATAGATATAGTGACTGGAAATCCTATTTTGGCTAATAAGTTCGGTGGAATGAGTGGTCCTGCAATTAAGCCAATAGCTATTCGTTGCGTTTATGATGCTTTCGAAGCTACCGACATTCCTATTGTAGGTGTTGGCGGAATTCGCAATTATGCTGATGTTGTAGAGTTCTTGTATGCTGGAGCCAATGCAGTTCAAATAGGAACATCACTTATGTATGATGGTCCTGAAATCTTTGGAAGAATTGCTGAAGACTTGGAAGAATTTTTAGAAGACAGTGGATTTAATTCCATTGAAGATATGGTAGGTTATGCTCATAAGGATTAGAAGTTTGTTTGAGGGTGATAATATGAATGTACCGCAAGTTTTAGAGATTAAAAAAATTATAGAAGAGACTCCTTCAATTAAGACTTTTATTTTTGATTGGACAATGGTTGGTGAAAATATTCCAAATCCTGGCCAGTTTGTAATGGTTTGGAACTTTAACGATGAAAAGCCAATGTCAATTTCTTATATTAATATATCTAAAGGTGAATTAGGAATCACCGTTAAGAATGTGGGGGAATTCACAAGCCAATTGCATTCACTTGAAGTTGGAGATAAATTAGGTCTTAGAGGACCTTATGGAAACGGCTTTGACACTGATTTGAAAGGAATGAAGGTTTTAGCTATTGGTGGTGGAGTTGGAATGGCTCCTATTGCTTCATTCACTGAAGAGGCATTAAAGAATAAGGCAGTTGTTGATGTTGTTTGTGCAGCTCAAACTAAGGATGAGCTATTGTTTAATGACCGCTTAAAGGATAAGGGAGCTACAGTCTATACATGCACTGATGATGGCTCATGCGGATTTAAAGGATTTGCAACTCACAGAGCTTTAGAGTTAATCTCCAATAAGAAATATGATTGGGCTGTTGTCTGCGGACCAGAAGTTATGATGAAGCCTCTTTATGGCACATTGGAATCCAATATGATTGATGGGGAGTATTCTATGGAAAGGTATATGAAATGTGCTATAGGCGTTTGCGGCCAATGCTGTGTTGATACTCCTGGGTGGAGAGTTTGTGTGGAAGGTCCTGTATTCTCCACTGACCAGATGTCTGAGATAATTGAATTTGGTGAGTTTCATAGAACTCCTTCCGGCTTAAAAGAGTTTTATTAATTAAAGTATATATTTTAACGTTATTTAATTTTATAATTTAAAGTTATTATTAAGTTAATTATCTAAATTTATTATTTAAGTAATTGTTATAATTGTTTATTTGAAATAGGGATTGAAATGATGGATTTAACTGAAAATAAATATAGCTTGCACATATTTATCATTATAATTTTGCTAGCAATGTCATTCTTTACAGTTATACCTGTATTGAATATGGTGCTTCTAGGTGCAATGATTGCTTATGGTTTGACTCCTATTGCTCGTAAGATTCAAACAAAGGTTAAATACTCATCAATTTCCATTTTTATTGCAATTATTCTTGTTGTCATTCCATTAATACTTCTGTTTGCTTATATTTTCTATGAAATTACTATCTTTGCAAATATTTTCTTCAGCTCAAGTAACATTGTCCTTGGAAACGGCATGGATTTAAATCAGACATTAGTTGTTTTAACTCATAAATTGCCTGTAGAACTGCAAGGATTTGTAAATCCTTATCTTTCTTCCATTTCTGGCAGTTTAGAGAATGTTGTCTCTTATGTATTGCACTATCTTGTTAGCTTAGTCAAAAGCTTTTCAGACATTTTAATTCAATTGTTTGTCTTGGTATGTTCAATATATTACTTTACTCGTGATGGGGACAAAATTTGGGAGAATATATTTGTTTTCATTCCAAAAAAGCATAAGGAGTTCTTTGACAATACATTTAATGAAATTGCAGATGTCTTGAAATCAATATTCTATGGTCACTTTTTGACTGCAGTGGTCATCGGTATCATGGGTGGTGTAGGATATTATTTCTTAGGATTTAAATTTGCTCTGTTTTTAGGAATTGTTACTGGAATATTCCAATTGATTCCTATTTTCGGTCCATGGATAGTCTATTGGGCTTTAGCTATCTATGCACTTTTTGTCTCAGGAGACATTCTTCAGGCTATCTTGACTGTCTTATGGGGTTTTGTCCTCAGTTTAAGTGATATGTATATACGTCCAGCATTGGCAAGTAATTATGCTGATATGCCTTCATTGATTCTTTTAGTTGGATTTATGGCAGGCCCTTATGTCTTTGGTATTGTAGGATTTATTTTAGGTCCTTTGATTTTAGGAGTTACTTATGCAGTTATTAAGTCTTTAAAGAAGGAATTGGAAAAGGACAATTGGAACTCTGATGACGAGGATGAATCTGGTGAGGTTTTAACTGATGCAGATAAATCTGATGATGTGTTAAGTGACGATGCTGAATCTGAGGATGTTGAATCTGGAGAAGATTTAGCTGATTGTGATGAGTTAGTAGAAAATATAGATAATGATGCTGTAGTGTCTCAAGATAGTTCTTTAGACAGTAAAAAATAATTTTCATACTTATTAGGTTGATTAAAATGGTTAAAAGGAATATCGTTCTTTTAGATATTGATTATATTACTCATGATGAGGAGGCAGTCATTCGCCTCTTCGGTAAGGTAAAGGGAGAATCATCCAATGATATAATTGCTATAGATGACTCTTTTGTTCCTTATCTATACGTTTTGCCTCTTGGAGATATAGATGCATGTATAAACGATATTAATGGTCTAAAAGAAGATGGTGAAATTGAGTTTACTAAAATTGAAAAGGTAAATAAGAAGGATCTTCAAGTTCCTAAAGAATTTATCAAGCTTACACTTAAGCACCCTCAAGATGTTCCAAAATATAGGGATATCATTTGGGACTTAGACTCTGTAAAGCAACTTAGGGAACATGATATTCCATTTTATAGAAGATATCTAATTGATAACGCACTTGTTCCAATGTCTGAGCTTGAACTTGAAGGGGATTTGATAGATTCATTTGAGACAATTGACAGTGATGATGAGAATCTTGAGATTCTTAAGCTTACTTGCCCTCCTAAAACTGCTAACACTGATTTTCAGGAATTTAGGATGATGAGCTTTGACTTGGAAGTTAGAAACCCTCATGGAATGCCAAATCCTGATGAAGATGAGATTATCATGATAGGTATTGACAGTAATGTAGGCATCAGAAAAGTTATTTCAACAAAAGGAGATGAATTTGCTCAAGATGATGAAATGGGTTTCATTGAGGTTGTTGACAGTGAAAAAGAAATGATAGAACGTTTTGTTGAAACTGTCAAAGAGGCTAATATTGATATTATCATAGGATATAACTCAGATAATTTTGACTTCCCTTACTTGAGAGATAGGGCTAAAAAATGGGAAGTTGACCTTGATTTAGGCGTAGATGGTTCTGGATTGAAATTCTTAAGAAGAGGCTATGCTAATTCAGCTGCCTTTAGAGGTCTTTTGCATGTTGACTTGTACTTGGTTATGAGAAGGTACATGTCTCTTGATAGATATACTTTAGAAAGGGTTTATTTTGAATTCTTTGGAGAGGAAAAGATAGATGTTCCTGGTGAGCGAATCTATGAGTTCTGGGATAATGGTGGAGATGAGCTTAAAAATCTTTTCAAATATTCCTTGGATGATGTAGTCGCTACATTGAAGATAGCTATGGAAACTTTGCCTTTGAACTTGGAATTGACTCGTATTGTCTGCCAGCCTTTCTTTGATGTGACTCGTATGTCTACTGGACAACAGGCAGAATGGTTTTTAGTTAGAAAGGCTTATGAGGTTGATGAAGTCGTTCCAAACAAGCCTAATATGACTATGAATAACATTAGGGAAAGAGGCAACAACTCTGGAGGATATGTAAAAGAGCCGGAAATTGGATTGCATGAAAATCTTGTTCAATTTGACTTTAAGAGCCTATATCCTACATTGATCATTTCGAAAAACATTTCTCCAGATGTATTGCATAAGGATAGTGTTTCATATAACTCTAAGTTTGAGGATTTTGAAACAGGCTATGATGAAATAGATATGTATTTAGATGAGAATCCAAGTGAAGATGTTGATGAAGAAGATTATTATGTCTGCCCTGAACATTTCTTTAAGTTTAAAAAGGAACCTCAAGGTTTCATTCCTTCTGCATTAGAGGATGTATTGAATGAAAGGTTTAGAGTTAAAAACAGGATGAAGCAAACTGAAGATCCGATTCTTAGAAAGAGTCTGGATGTTCAGCAGCAAGCTTTAAAGCGTTTGGCAAATACTATGTATGGTGTTTATGGATTCTTAAGATTCCGTTGGTATTCATTTGAATGTGCTCAAGCTATTACTGCATGGGGACGTCAACATATTAAAAAGGCTATGAAAGAAGCTGAAAATTATGGTTTTAAAGCAATTTATGCAGATACCGATGGTTTTTATGCAAAATATATTGAAGAACTTAAGAAAGAGTAATTAATTTATTATTTGTTTATTATTTATTTATTAGTTATTTGTTCATAATTTGTTTATTTATGATAATTATTGATTTAATGAGGATGTGTAGTTATGGAAGAAAAAATAGCTTTGGCAGCATGTAGTGGAATGAGTCCAAATGGATTGGTTGCAAGAGTTGCAGTTCATGATTTGGCTATTGATGATAGGGAAATTTTATCTATTTGTATGGGTTCCACTTCAGCAGATAGTGAAGGATTCAAACCTATGATTCAAAAATATCCTATTTTAGCTGTTAATGGTTGTGAAGGTAACTGTGTAGCTAAGATCTTAAAGCAAAAAGGCATAACTGTGGTTGGAGAGCTTAATGTTGGAGACATTTTAGCTGAAACTGATTACAAGGCTAATGATGCTGCAAGATTGGATGATGAAGGAGAAATCTGTGTAAAGATAGTTAAAGACACTATTGAAGATAAAATAGACGAATTAAATGGGTAATATGCTTGTTTTTTTTTTTTTAAATTGGTGTAAATATGGTTAAACCTATCAAAGTTCATGATAACAATCTTTGGGATAAATTCATAAAAGATACAGAATCCTACTGGGCAGTATTAAGTCCAGATACAAAATTAGCATTCTTTATTGGTGAAACTGATAAGAATTTCCTTTTGATTGAAAGAAAGGAAGGATCTATTGACTCTAAGTTGAATGTGAATAGTTCTTTAAACATGATGGAAACAGATTTGTTTTTTACAATAACTGAGGAAGACGCTTCTCTTCTCTTGGATGATTCTAATTTGTTATCCAGTTTCATTAAAGAAGGTAAATTAGGTATTTTTTGTTTAGTTGATGATGTTGTAATGGCTGAAAAAGGTCTTGACACCTTATTAAATGATTTAGGCTTTGCACCTTCATGTGCTATTTAAATTATTTTTATTTTTTTATTTATTTTTTTATTCCAATTCTTTTTTTATTTTCACTTATTATTTTTTGATATTTTTTATATTTTACGAATTCTAAAATACATTCATCTTTTTTGCCACAAAATAATTCTCCAATACTTTAGAAGTTATATCTTGGGTACTGATTAATTTGAGTAAGGTCATTAAGCTTGTTTTATTAATTAATTAGAAACTTTTTTATTCTTTAAAAAAAATAATATGTCTGTGGCAATGCCACTAAATATCGGAGAATACCATGTCTATTTTAAACACAAGAACTAATAAAAAGTACACAGTGGTTGAATTAGATGTAGGCTTTAGCCTAAACGATATTTTAGGAGGAAGAAAAACTTAAGCGTTAGGTGATGCCCAAAGATCGCATGTCCTAACAGAATCCGTAATGAAATGCAGTTGAACATTGTATTTCAAGAGATTCAAGGTGATTCATTATTGATCTGCACATATAAGAAAAAGTTCTTTAAATCTTTAAAAAAGATAGATAAAACTGTTTTATTTAAACTTTTTAAAAAGATAGAACAAATATTTTCCAATCCAAGTATTGGCAAATACATGTGTGCCAATCGAAGAGGTCAGCAAGAGGTTTATATTGCGGATACCTTTAGATTATATTATTCATATAATGAAAGAGAAAATAAAATTGAGTTTCTTGAGTTTTCTCATAAGAAACATCAATGATTTTCTTTTTTTCTTCCTTTTATTAACTCTTTTTTCATTTTTCTATTTTGTGTTTTTTCACTATTTCACTATTTTGATTTCTCTCCATCTACATATTAAACATAACTTTCATATATTTTTTATTTAATTATTATTTAATTAAAATTCTGATTCATAATTTTAATAGTTATGGTTATTTCTATTAATTTAATGATAGTTTATTATAAGAATATTAATCAAAAATTCTTTTATAATTTTTCTATTGGTTTTTAAAAATTATAAGATAATTAGTTTAAGAAATAGTTTTAAAATTATAAAGAATAAAATTTAAAAATTATGGAAGTTAGAAAAATTAAAATTACTTTTTAAGTTAGAAAAAATAAAATTAGTTAATTAATTAAAAAAATTAAAATTAGTTAATTAAATAAAAAAAAATAAATTAGTTAAAAAAATTAAAAAAAGAAAATATTAGATTTATTCAGTTATAAAACTGCATAAATCAATGTCTAAATCATCACAGATGGTTTTTAAAATTTCATAGAGTTTTTCATCTATTTCTAAACCTTTTTCTTCGTTTTCTGCGATTCTTTTTACTTCAAGGTCACCTGGTATGAATGTGTTACCAGATTCTCTGATTTCAGTAACGAACTCTTCTACTTGTTCTTTGAATGCGTCCATTGAAACGAATTTGGAAGGATCAATAGCAATGAACAAGTCTCCCTTGTTACAGTTTTCCTTATAGTCTCCTGCAGTACCGGTTACTTTAGTACCGAATGCAGCATTTACTAAAGGTCCACACATGATCTCAATCATAAGGCTTAAAGCATAACCTTTTACTCCACCGAATGGTAAGATGGTACCTTCTAATGCAGCTTCAGGATCAGTTGTAGGGTTTCCATCCTTATCGATTGCAGTGTTTGGAGGTATCTCTTCACCTTTTCTTTTTGCTTCCAATAATTTTCCTCTTGCACTAACGGAAGTTGCCATATCTACAGCAATATAAGTTTCGGAAGGGATTCCTATAGCCACTGGGTTAGTACCGAGGATTGCTTTTTTACCTCCAAGAGGTGCTACTCCAGGTTCAGTGTTACAAGTTACAATACCAATTACATCATTTCTAATTGCTAAATCTGAGTAGTATCCAGTTACTCCAAAGTGATTAGCATTAAATGTACCTACTGCAGCAATACCAGTTTCTTTAGCTTTTTTGATTGCTAACATCATTGCTTCATAAGCGATGTATTGTCCAAAGAGACTTTTTCCATCGATTAATGCGATAGAATCAGTTTCTTTAACTATTTCATATTCTCCATCAATTTGAATGTGGCCTGCTTTGATTCCTCTAATGTATTGTGGGAATCTTCCAAGACCGTGAGAAGTAAAACCTTTTAAGTCAGAGTCAATGGTAGCTTCAGTGACTACATCCGCTTGATTTTCCTTAACTCCAAGTTTAGTTAAAATTGTTTTAACAAGTTCTCTTTCTTTTGTAACACTAATATTCATAATTTCCCTCCTATTTTGATTATTACTGTAAATTTAGTGTTAAATTATTAATAAGTTAATATTTAACTAGATTTTAGTTTTTATTTTTTAATTTTATTAATTAGCTAATATTTAATTAGATTTTAGTTTTTATTTTTTAATTTTATTAA